>CAYTDW010000115.1:0-7175 GCA_964436585.1 uncultured Halioglobus sp.
TTAGGAGGCGGTCGCTCTATCCACTGAGCTACAGGCGGGTATAGGGGGATCGAAATACTTTCACCAACCCCGGGCAGCCAGCCCGGGGAATAGACGTTGCGAATTATCGGTGTGGCGACCGGTTAACGCAACCCTGCCGTTTATCCTGGCGGTTACCTTCCCTGCCGTTTGACCTGGATCAAATTCTCCTTCATTGCATCTGTTCAACCTTGAAAACGGCAGTTTTCGACCCCAATTATGATCCCGGGTAAAGACAAACCACGTACGTGAAGGAGGTGTCGAATGTCTTTAGTACCACGCAGTAACCTGTTCGATATTGACCGCTTTTTTGGTGATTCCTGGCCGACGGCCTATGAGTCCCGGGCCAGTGCCTTTTTTGCCCCCCGGGTGGACATAAAGGAGGCGAATAATCATTACGAGATTACCGCCGAGTTGCCCGGCGTGGCGAAAGAGGATATCCATGTCCATGTGAAGGACGGCATCCTGACGCTGGAGGCCGAGACCAGCAAGGAGGACAAGGAGGAGAAGGATGGCAAGCTCATCCGCCAGGAGCGGCGCTACGGCAAGTATATGCGCAGCTTCAACCTGGGGACGGATATCCACGAGGCGGATATCAAGGCATCGTTCAAGGATGGCGTACTGAAACTGGAGGCACCCAAGGTGCAGCCCAAGGCGCCTGAGCGGCGGCGCATCAGTATCGAATAATCCCCGGCACTGTCCCGGTGGGGCTCGGTTGGCGCCGGGAATCTTCGCCGGTACAGGGGGGCGGGTGGATATATCCGGGAGCAAACCATTGCCTGCAGGACAACCCGGGAGTACGTCCGGGCGGTGCTGTTCTACAACGTGGTATTCCAGTACCTGTTGGGCGATACTGGCACGCTACCGACGCCGGCGGAGCGCTCAGCGCTTCTGAAGCCGGCCCGCATCAACATCCGGCAGCTAGTGCCTCACTTGCCGCCACAACCAATGGCACCCGCCCATGCAGGATACCCGGCCACTGCTGCTGGAGACCGACTTTCCGCCACTGCTGCGCAGCGAGCTGCGTACCCTGCAGGTCAACCTGGGCTATGTGTGCAACCTCAGCTGCGTGCACTGCCATGTCAACGCCGGCCCCGGCCGCACCGAGTCGATGGCGCTGGAGACCGTCGACCAGGTACTCGCCCTGCTGGCGCGGGAGCGTATCGGCCTGCTGGACCTCACCGGTGGTGCGCCGGAACTGAACCCGCATTTTCGCTACCTGGTGCGGGAGGCCAGGGCACTGGGTGTGCGGGTTATAGACCGCTGCAATCTCACCATACTGCTGGAGCCCGGCCAGGAGGACTTGGCGGAGTTCCTGGCGGCACAGCAGGTGGAGATTACCGCCTCTCTGCCCTGTTACCTCGAGGACAACGTGGAGGCACAGCGCGGCAAGGGTGTCTACGGCGACAGTATCAGGGCCATCCGGCGGCTGAATGAACTCGGCTATGGTCGGGTCCCGGGGCTGGTGCTGAACCTGGTGTACAACCCGGTCGGCGCGGTGTTGCCGCCGCCCCAGGCCGCGCTGGCGGAGGATTACCGACGCGAGTTGGATCGGCGTTTCGGCATCTGCTTCAACGAATTATTTACGATAACCAACATGCCCATCAGCCGATTTGGTGCGGTCCTGCTTTCCCAGGGTCAATTTCTGCCCTATATGCAGCTGCTGCGGGACAATTTCAGCGCAAGCAATCTCGACACCGTGATGTGCCGCAACCTGCTCAGCATCGACTGGCAGGGCTATGTCTACGACTGCGACTTCAACCAGATGCTTGACCTGCCCCTGCTGGCGCGGGACGGGCGCTGCCATATCACCCGACTGCCTGCGACCAATCGGCTGGCGGGGACTGCGATCCGCACCGGTGAACACTGCTACGGCTGCACCGCCGGCCAGGGCAGCAGTTGTGGTGGTGCGCTGGAGGCGTAGTGCCCCACAGTGTCGGTTTCATCATCCCGGTGCTCAATGAACAGGAACGCATCGCCGGCCTGCTGGGCTATCTGCGCCAGCACTTTCCCGACAGTGAACTCACGGTGGTCGATGGCGGCAGCAGCGACCGCACGGTGGCCGCCGCACTGCCCCTGTGCCACCGCCTGCTGATCGGCGAGCGGGGCAGGGCGGCGCAGATGAACCTGGGCGCGCGCACCAGCTCTGCCGATTACCTGTGTTTCCTGCACGCCGATTCCATTCCCGGGGTGTCCGCCGCCGGCTTGCAGTCTTACCTGGCAGGCGCGCCCCTGTGGGGGTTCTGCCGGGTGCGACTGGGCAGTCCACGGCGGGTGTTCCGGGTGATCGAATGGTTCATGAACCAGCGCTCGCGGCTGACCGCCGTCGCCACCGGCGACCAGATGCTGTTCCTGCAGCGGGCGGTGTTCGAGCGCAGCGGGGGTTTCGACCCCATTCCGCTGATGGAGGACGTTGCCTTTTCCAAGCGCCTGCGGCACCTGGGGCGGCCGCTGGTCATCGCCGAGCCGGTGCTGGTTTCGAGCCGACGCTGGGAGCAGCGGGGCGTGCTGCCCACCGTGCTGTCCATGTGGAGCCTGCGGCTGGCCTACTTTGTCGGGGTTTCACCCCAGCGCCTGTGGCGCTACTACTATGGGCGCTGAGTTCCCGGACTGCCTGTTTATCCAGTTCGCCCGGGAACCAGTGGCGGGTGCGGTGAAGACCCGGATGATGCCCCAGCTAACACCTCGGGAGGCCTGCGCCCTGCACATCGAACTGGTGCTATGGACCGCCGCCACGCTGGTGGGGGCGCAGCTGGGGCGAGTCGAACTGGCGGTGGCGGGGGTGGCGGGGCACAGCCTGTTCCGGGACTGCCTGGATCTCGGGGTGGCCGACCTGACCCTGCAGCGGGGGGCGGACCTCGGCGAGCGCATGTACAACGCCCTGGTAGAGGG
Organism: uncultured Halioglobus sp.; assembly: GCA_964436585.1. Taxonomy (GTDB): domain Bacteria; phylum Pseudomonadota; class Gammaproteobacteria; order Pseudomonadales; family Halieaceae; genus JARRPM01. Next base: position 2,911 of record CAYTDW010000115.1, read on the forward strand.
CCTGGACCGTTTCGAGCGGGTGGTGCTGCTGGGCAGCGATTGCCCGTCAATCGACAGGGACTACCTGCTCCAGGCCCTGGGGGGGCTGCAACAGGATGACATCGTGCTGGGGCCGGCGGCGGACGGCGGCTATACGCTGGTCGGCGCCAGGCGTGTGCCGCGGGAGATGTTCGAGGGAATCAGCTGGGGAACAGCGGCGGTATTTACCGAAACGACCCTGCGCCTGCGGCGACTGGGCGTGGCCTGGAGCGCATTGCCTGTCCTGAACGATATCGATCGGCCCGAGGACCTGCCGGCCTGGACGGCCCTGCGATCTACCCGGGGCGGGTGAATCAGGCGGTGGCGCGCTGCTCCTGTTGCCGCGGTTCAGCCGCCGCCAGCCCTGAACGCTGGTACATGAGCCAGGCAATGGCGGTGCAGTAGCTCAGGTTGGTCTGCAGTTCGCTGTCCGGATCGCTCAGGAACGCCCTCTGGCTGGCCAGTCCGCGCACCCGGCTGGCGATCTCGGGGTTGAAAGCCAGGTAGCGGTCCCACAGGTCGCGGTGTTGGGCGGCCGTGATGCGGAATATTCCCAGGCCTTCCTCATTGCGTGCGGAAAACAACCCCAGGTCGGGGCCGTCGATGGCGGCGTTGAGCAGGAATTCTTCGGTGTTGGGCGTCCACTTGCCCAGGTACTTCAAGGTCGGCCTGATGACATGGTCTCTCAGGTGTTCTGCGGTTACGTACATGCGGCACTACCTCGCAGGGATATGAAATCCGTCAGATACTGCTGTTTCGCTCTTATGGTCTCTGTCTGCGGCCCGGTTATCTTTGGCCGGCACTGGAGATAGCCCCCGGTGCTCGCCAGTTCCGGACTCACATCACACTTTTAACACAGGATACGAATAAATCCAATAGAAATAACGATTTGCGAGGGTTGTTTGATAGAACTTCTGGGAAGTTGGTGTAACTGACTGAAATTGGCTTCCCCGTCGGGATCAACCTCGACAGGCTCCTAGTCCTTGCCAGGCATGATCCAGCCGATCACCGTGCTTGCGATACTGACGACAACGCTGCCGATGAGCGCCGTGAAAAGCTGCGACATGCCGCTACCTGCGATCGACATGACATTGCCCGCGAGCCAGGCCGTCAGCATCAGCATGAGGGCGTTGATCACGAAGGTGAAAAGTCCGAGAGTAATTGTTCATAACACTCTCCCGAATAAGCCCGCTGAGGCCTCGAATCTAGCAATATGCGGGTCTGGTTGCTATATTGCAGGCCGCATCGAGGCTAACCGATGTCATATGATTTTACTTACAGTAGCGTAGCATGAACAAATACGGAGCGGAATTCATAGGCACTTTCTGGCTTGTTCTGGGCGGTTGTGGCAGCGCGGTGCTGGCTGCTGCATTCCCGGAGGTGGGCATCGGCCTGCTGGGTGTTTCACTCGCTTTTGGCCTGACGGTGCTGACGATGGCGTTCGCTATCGGTCATATATCGGGCTGTCACCTCAATCCGGCGGTTTCCGTTGGCCTGTGGGCAGGTGGGCGTTTTCCCGCGAAGGACCTGGCCCCCTACATCATTGCGCAGGTCCTCGGCGGGATCGCGGCAGGTGGCATTTTGTATCTGATTGCCAGCGGCAAGGCCGGCTTCGATGTCTCCGCCGGCTTTGCTTCGAACGGCTACGGCGAGCATTCACCCGGCAACTACAGCCTGGTGTCGGCGCTGGTGACCGAGGTGGTCATGACCATGATGTTCCTTGTGGTCATTCTCGGTGCGACGGATAAACGAGCCCCCGCAGGGCTGGCGCCGATTGCGATCGGCCTTTGCCTGACGCTGATTCACCTGATCAGCATCCCGGTGACCAATACCTCAGTGAATCCCGCGCGCAGCACGGGCGTGGCGGTGTATGTGGGCGGCTGGGCGGTGCAGCAGCTCTGGCTGTTCTGGCTGGCTCCCATCGCCGGCGCAATACTGGGCGCGCTGGTCTACCGGATCATCGGCAAGGAAGGCAGCCAATAAATCCCGGGTCGACGGCGGGTCCTGCGACTGGCCGTTCGCAGGACATGCTCGTGGGAAACTCATCGTGAATCTGGCAGTCAGGTTAACGCTTGCAGCCTCGGGAATATTCTTGTTTGTGGGGCTGATTGGCGGCGTATTGAAGTACCGCGGAATCATGACCAGCCCTGATCACCAGGCGCATCCCTACATTGATATCGCACACAGGGCCTCGCTGCTGTACAGCTTCGCTGCCCTGGTAATGGCCGTGCTTCTCAGCTTCAGCCCGTACTCCGAACAGGTGCAGCTGCTGATCACCACCGTGCCGCTGTTTTTCTTTGCCGTGGCCATAGCCCAGTACTATTGGTTGGGGCTCCAGGGGAAAGTCAGCAACCAGTTCAAGCACCGAAACTTTGCCACGACCTGGGGGATGCTGTTTCTGATAGTGGGTGAAGTGGGTGGCGTCGGCGCAATTGTTTGGGGGTTCATTTCCACACAGTTGCTGCGCTAGGTGCTCGCCAGGATGAACGCCGGTACCGCCTGATCGGTACCGGCCAACGCTAGCCGATCAACAGATTCAGGCCCATCTTCTTATACAGTTCCTGCTCGCTGGCCAGTTCCCTGGCGGTGAGGGGATGCTGCTCCAGCCACCGCGCGGGAAACGTGAAAGACAGGCTGTCGGGCCCGGCTTCCAGGGTGAAGTCCGGCAGGCGCTCGAGTTTCTCCACATGCTTGAAACAGACCGCCAGGCGGAACAGGCAGATCAGCCGCTGCATCCGCGGTACCTCCGCCGCGCCAAGGTCCGCGTAAATCTCCTCCAGCAGTTTGCCTCGCTGGCCCAGGGCCAGCACCGCCAGCTGCTCCTGCTCTTCCTGGGAGAAGCCGGGCAGGTCGGCATTGCGCAGCACGTAGGCGGTGTGGCGGTTGAAATGCTTGTGGGCGATGGCCAGGCCCAGTTCATGGGTGCGCGCTGTCCAGCGCAATAATTCCCGATCATGCGTGTCCAGTTGCCAGGCCCGGCGCGCCGCATCGAAAAACACCCGGGCCCGGCGCTCGACAATATCGGCGGTTTCAGTATCGACGGAGTATCGCTGCATGAGTGCGTTGATGCTGCGCTCGCGCACGTCCTCGTGGGAGAGGCGGCCCATCAGGTCATAGATCACCCCTTCCCGCAGGGCGCCACTGGAGGTGCGCATGCGCTCGATGCCCAGTACATCGAACAGCGCGCTGATGATTGCCACACCCGGCAGGATTACGTTGCGGCGCTGCTCGGCGAGGCCCGCCAGGTTGATGTCATCCATGGAGCGGAATTTCAGCAACTTCTTCTCCAGCTTGCGCAGGCCCGGGCGATCGATGCCACTGTCACACCCACCGTAGAGGCCCAGCAGCGATTCGATGGTGCGCACGGTGCCGGAAGAGCCGACGCAGTCCTGCCAGTTGCGCGCGTGGTATTCGTGGCGCACAGGGGCCAGCAGCAGGCGCGCCTTGTCATAGGCCCGGCGGTAGTTGTCGGGGCTGATCCTGCCGCCTGGGAAACAGTTTTTGCCATAGGAGACACAGCCCATCTGCAGACTCTCCAGCCGCTGGGGTTCAAAGCGCTGGCCGATAATCAGCTCGGTGCTGCCGCCGCCGATGTCGATCACCAGCCGCGAGGCGAGGTCGTCCGCCAGGGTATGGGCGACTCCCAGGTAGACCAGGCGGGCCTCCTCTCGCCCGTAAATGACATCAACCCGGGTGCCCAGGATGCGGCTGGCCGGCAGGGTGAAGTCGCGTCGATTGCGGGCCATCCGCAGGGCGTTGGTGCCAACCGCTCGCACCCGTTCAGGGGTCACGCTGCCCAGCAGCTGGGCGAAGCGGCTGACGCAGTCAAGCCCCCGGTCAATGGCTTCCTGGGACAGGCGGTCATCCTCCAGGCCCGCTCCCAACTGTACTTTTTCCGCCAATGCCTCGACCGGGCGCATTGCGCCGTGTTCGATCCTGGCGATGAGCAGGTGAAAGGAATTGCTGCCCAGGTCGATGGCCGCCAGCAGGCTGCCCTCGGCAAGGGTATCGTCGGTAGTTGAGGTCAAGGTGATGTCTTCCCGAGTTGCTGGTTCCGGCAGGTGAGTGGTAGGCCGGGTCAGGCGTGGACACCGAAATGCTGGCGCGCCAGTGCGATTTTCAGGTCGTGGTCGTCGGTTTCGGCGGCGATTTTTTCGGCAATGGCAAGGCGGTGGCGCAGTCCCGCCATATTCGCCACCTGGATCGCGAGCCCCGGCCGGGCATTCAGCTCCAGCAGCTGCGGACCG
>CAYTDW010000116.1:0-7154 GCA_964436585.1 uncultured Halioglobus sp.
TATCCCGGTGGTGGTGCACCAGGACCACGGTGTGTCGCCGGCGGTCTGCCAGCGTTCGATCCAGCTCGGCTTCAGCTCGGTGATGATGGACGGCTCCCTGGGCGAGGACGGCAAGACCCCCATGGACTATGACTACAACGTGGCGGTCACCCGCAAGGTGGTGGAACTGGCCCATGCCTGCGGCGTCTCCGTCGAGGGCGAGCTGGGCTGCCTGGGTTCCCTGGAGACCGGGGACGCCGGCGAGGAGGACGGTATCGGCGCCGAGGGCAAGCTGACCCACGACCAGATGCTGACCGACCCGGAGGAAGCCGCCCTGTTCGTCAAGGCCACCGGGGTTGACGCCCTGGCCATCGCCTGCGGCACCAGCCACGGCGCCTACAAGTTTACCCGGCCCCCCACGGGCGACATCCTCGCGATCGATCGCATCCTGGAAATCAACAAACGCATTCCCAACACCCACCTGGTCATGCACGGCTCCTCCTCGGTGCCCCAGGACTGGCTGGCGCTGATCAACCAGTACGGCGGCGCCATTCCCGAGACCTACGGTGTGCCGCTGGAGCAGATCCAGGAGGGTATCCGCCACGGCGTGCGCAAGGTGAATATCGATACTGACCTGCGGCTGGCCTCCACCGGGGCGATCCGCCGCTTCCTGGCGCAGAAGCCCGCCGAGTTCGATCCCCGCAAGTACCTGGCGGAGACCATTGTGGCCATGCGCGACATCTGTATCGAGCGCTACGAGGCCTTCGGCACCGCCGGCAATGCAAGCAAGATCAAGGTCAAGTCCCTCGCCGCCATGCAGCAGGCCTACGATGCCGGGCAGCTGAATCAACGGGTAACATAAGCCCCCGGATTGTTTTTATTTCACAAAATGTACCTGCCATATACCACCATAGGGGGGGTTGAACGACATCATAAACATGTAATACTTCGGTAACGGAAGAACCCGAGCCAGCGGCATTGCCCACCAAGTAAAATAAAACCCGGCCGGGACCTTCTTTACAAAACGCCTACAAAACAAGGGGATATTACATGTTGAGAAAATCGAAACTGTCGCTGGCTGTCGCATCCGCGCTGGGGCTGACGTCGATGACGTTTATGCCTGCCTATGCGCAGGAGCCGGCAGCGGCTCAACTTGAGGAAGTAATTGTCACGGGTTCGCGCATTGAGCGAAACCCGGAATCCTATCTCGGCGCCATGTCGCTCGTTGGTCAGGACCAGATCGAAAGAGTGGGTACCTCCAATACCCTCGACGCCCTTATCAGGTTGCCCTCTATCGGTAGCCAGGGTACCGGCCGCAACGACTCCAACGGCGGTCGCGGCGCCAACTTTGTAGAGATTCACAACCTGGAGACAGAGCGAACCCTGGTGCTGATGAATGGCCGCCGGGTGGTGAGCACCATTCGCGATTCCGCCGGGCTGGGGGTAGATATGCAGTCCTTCCCCACAGTCATGATTGATAGGGTTGAGGTGCTGGCGGATGGGGCCTCAGCAGTCTATGGCTCCGACGCTGTCGCCGGTGTTGTCAACGTCATCACCCGCGACAGTTTCGAGGGCTTTGAATTCACTGGCGGTTATGGTGAGCCCAAGGAAGATGGTGGTGAAGCCACTAACCTGGGAATGCTGTTTGGGGTTCAGGGCGCACGCGGCCACCTGGTGGCGGGAGCGACCTACGTAGAGACCAAAAACGTCGACTTCCTGGATCGCGACTGGTCGAAGGTTCCTCTGCTGGGCGTTGCCAGCGACGGTGAGGGCGGAAAACTGAATCTCGTCGGCAGCGGTATTCCTCCCGAGGGCAGGGTGAGCAGTGCCGGCATTATTTTCAAGCCGAATCCGGAGACCGGCGCAAGTTACTCGCCTTACGATACTTTCGGTTTCAGTGGTTTGTACGGCTGCCCCTCGGACGGCAGCATTGACGCCATCCTTTGCACCGGCCACCGCTTCAATTACAACGATCCGGGCCGGTCGGGCGTCAGCCTGATCAATGGCGGTGAAGTGTATAACTTTGGTGTCACCGGTGGCGTCGAACTCAGCAACTCCTGGTCTGCCTATACCAATCTTCTGACGCAGCACCGGGAGGGTACGCTCAACTTTACCCCGCTGCCGGTTTCCGGTGCGGCGGGCCGCTTTGAAGACCTGGTGATCGTGCCGTTCAACAATCCCAATATTCCGGCCGACGCCCTGGAAGTGATTCAGGAGGCCATCTGGGAAGACGACCCCGACGCCACCACCTTCCAGATGGGTTGGCGCGGGCTGGACCTGGGCAACAGGAAGTTTGATTACGACACCGACACCACGCAGGCCACTTTCGGTTTCAGGGGTGATCTCAAGTTCCTGGAGCGTGAGTGGTCCGCCGATACCTGGGGAACCTGGGGACAATCGCGCCTGACCGAAGTCACCTCCGGCCAGTTGAATGTGGGCAATTTGCAGACTGCCGTGACGCCCGAGGCCTGCGCATTGGATGCGTCCTGCCCCAAGAATGCCGATGGCAGCCCGCAGTTCAACCCCTTTGGTCGTAACACCGCCTCACAGGAGGTGATCGATTACATCAACTTTGATGACCACGAAAAAACTGAGACCGAGATGTACCACGTGGGAGCCAACCTTGCCACTGGCGAGCTGTTGCAACTGCCCGCCGGCGGCCTCGGTTTCGCGACAGGCCTGGAATATCGCCAGGAATCCGGTAGCGTGACCCCCTCGGGTATCGTGGGCGATGGCAACAGCGGCGGTAATTTCGCCCAGCCCACCGACGGCGAGTACGACCTGTGGGAAGCCTACATGGAGGTGGATGTTCCCATTGTTGCGGACGCGCCATTCGCGAAGGAGTTGGGTCTCGAGGGTGCCGTGCGCTACTCCGAATACGCGGACTATGATGAGACTACGTGGAAGATCGGCGGCCGCTGGGCGCCTGTCGAGACCGTCTCCTTCCGTGCGCAGGCGTCGACCGGCTTCCGGGCACCCAATATCCTGGAACTGTTCGGAGGTATTTCTGATACCTTTATCGGCGTGACGGATCCCTGTAATGCCGAGTCCCAGGCCGCAAATTCGACCGTTGCCGCCAACTGCGCTTCACAGGGTGTTCCTGCTGACTTTATTCAGCCTGCGGCTCAGCTGAAGACATCGGCGGGTGGCAACCCGAACCTCGGGCCGGAATCCTCCGATAACTACTCGTTCGGTATAGTGTTGACGCCCGAGGTCTGGGGTAATCCCCGCCTGGCCTTTGACTACTATGATGTCGAAATCAGTGACGCCATTGGCACGCCGAATGCCGCCGATGTGATCAATACCTGTTACGAGTCTTCCGGCCTGAGCGCGCCCGAGTGCGACCGCATTTCGCGCAGTCCGTCCGGGCAGGTAAGTCGTTTCGACCTGCTGACCGAAAACCTTGATACCATCGAAACTTCCGGTGTCGATATCAATACAAACTTCAGCTGGGATACCAGCTTCGGGCTGGTTTCGGCCGATTGGTTGGTAACGTATCTCGACGAGTGGAAGCAGACCACCTCTACCGGCACCGAAGACGATCGCACGGGAAAGGTCGCCTGCCTGAGTTGTGACTTTGTCGGCTACCCAGAGTGGAAATCTGATATGTCTGCCAGCCTGTCCAGGGATAACTGGAGCCTCACCCTCGGCTGGCGTTTCCTGGATGAGATGGATGTGGATGACCAGATCGACTTTGACGAGTTCACCGATACGGCGGATGCGGTGAATTACTTCGATTTCTACGGTACCTACAGCTGGGATAATTTCGAGGTCCTGGTTGGAATCGAGAACTTCACCGATGAAGAACCGCCCTATGTGCCCGATATCTCGGCCAATACCAGCGGCATTTACGACTTCCTGGGAACCTTCTACTCTCTCAAGCTGAAGTACAGCATGTAACAAAGCCCTGGTTTGATGAAAACAAAAAACGGGCCTCCCATAGAGGCCCGTTTTTTTTATGGGCGGGAGTCGTTAGAGGTAACGGACGATTACTTGACCCGCGTAACGCCGACTTTTCGGTCGGCCGCGACAAGCCGCAAGTCGTAAAACCCCCAGCGGTTTTGACTGATGACGACCCGGGTATCATCACCCAGATAGGTGTACTTTCCCGAGGCGCGCTGTCTCCATACCTGGCCATTGTCCAGCGTAAACACAGTCTTGCCGTTCCAGCCGCGAAATTTACCCACGATACGGGCCTGTAGTTGATTGGTTTCCGACGCAAAATCGGGCAGCGGGTCCGGGAATCCGAAGTTCTCCGTGTCCGCTGCCGTCGGTGGAGCAGTACCGGGCTGCGCGGCGGGTTGGGCCGCAGCTGCTGTGGCGGTTGCGATAGGCTGGGCTTCTGCGGGTGCGGTAGCTGATTGGTCAGCGGGCTTCCCGGCGTATTCGCGCAGCCATTGATACAGTGCCTCGCGCTGCTGCTCGCTCAACTGGGACAGGCCCGCCGCCTTGTACTGTTCTGGCGTCATCAACGCCTCCAGACCTGACTGGGCCCGCTCCGTCTGCGCATGACCATGCATCGAGACGACGACGGCAAGGCTGCAAATAGCGAACGAGTTACGAAGTTGCCCCATGGAGTCTTCCCTCTGTTTGCTTTACCCGGGCCTCATCGGCGTGAAGGGCCATGCTAACAGATCCGGCGAATTTGGGCGCGGTGAGCCAGGCTTCGTTCCGGCTGGTCACTCAAAACAACACCCGGCAGCGAATGGTCCCCTCGATGCTGGACAGCCGGGCCAGCGCAAGGTCGCTGTATTCCGCCTCGATGTCGATGACCACGTAGCCTATGGCTTCGTTGGTTTGCAGGAACTGGGCGACGATGTTGAGCTTGTTGTCCGAGAACACCCGGTTGATTTCACCCATCACGCCGGGGACATTGTGGTGAACGTGCAACAGCCGGTGGCTGCCCGCGTGTTCCGGCAGCGCCACTTCGGGGAAGTTGACCGAGGACGTACTGGTGCCGTTGTCGCTGTAGCGCGCCAGTTTTTCCGCCACCTCGGTGCCGATATTCTCCTGGGCCTCGATGGTGCTGCCGCCGATGTGCGGGGTGAGGAAGGTGTTGTCGAACTGGCGCAGTGGCGATACGAACTCCTCGTCGTTGGAGCGCGGTTCCAGCGGGAACACGTCGATGGCCGCGCCGCCGAGCCGGCCGCTGGCAAGTTGCCCGGCCAGCGCGTCGATATCCACCACGGTACCCCGGGAGGCGTTGATGAGAATGCTGCCGGGTTTCATCCGGGCGAGCTCGCCGGCTCCGATCATATTGCCGGTGGAGCGGTTTTCGGGCACGTGCAGGCTGACCACGTCGGAGCTGGCGAGTAACTGTTCCAGGCTGGCCACCTGGCGGGCATTGCCCAGCGGCAGCTTGTTCACCACATCGAAGAACTGCACCTGCATGCCCAGCCCCTCGGCCATTACGCCCAGCTGCATACCGATATTGCCGTAGCCGATAATGCCCAGTTTCTTGCCGCGGATCTCAAAGGAATTGGCGGCGGTTTTCATCCACACCCCGCGATGGGCCGCGGCATTCTTTTCTGCCACCCCGCGCAGCAGGAGGATGGCCTCGGCGATCACCAGCTCGGCCACGCTGCGGGTATTGGAAAACGGCGCATTGAACACCGCGACACCCCGGGCGGTGGCGGCCCTGAGGTCCACCTGGTTGGTGCCGATACAGAAACAACCCACGGCCACGAGTTTCCTGGCAGCCTCAAAAATGTCCGCTGTCAGCTGCGTGCGCGAACGGATACCCACGAAGTGGGCATCGGCTATCGCCCGCTTCAGGTCCTCCGGTGGCAGCGCCTTCTGGTGCGATTCGATATTGTGGTAGCCGGCCCGCTGCAGGGTTTCCACGGCGGAGGGGTGAACACCTTCCAGCAACAGAAAGCGGATCTTGCTCTTTTCCAGCGACTTTGGGGCCATTGCGGTGCGAATCCTTGCAAGTGGTAGGGATGTTCGCGCGGGCTGCCCCGGCGGTAAAAAGCGGCGCGTATGGTACCATACGCGCCCTTTGAAACAGCGCCCTGTGAATAATGCGGAGGTAGGCCCAGTGACACCGATGGACACGAGTATTCTGGCAGCCCTGGCGGCTATCGTGGGGCCGGAAAGGGTGCTGACGGACGCGGAGTCGCTGCTTCACTACGGCCGCGACTGGACTCGGGCGTACACACCCGCCGCCGGGGCGGTTGTGCTGCCTTCTATTATTGCCCAGGTGCAGGACATCGTGCGCCTGGCCGCCCGGGAGAACCTGGCCATTGTTCCCTCCGGTGGACGCACCGGGCTCAGCGCCGGCGCGGTTGCCCGCAATGGCGAACTGGTGCTGGCCCTGGACCGCCTCAACCGGATCGAGGACTTCAACCCGGTCGATCGCACCGTGCGCTGCGGCGCGGGTGTGGTGACCGAGCAACTGCAGCAGTTTGCGCAGGAGCGGGGCCTGTTTTACCCGGTGGACTTCGCCTCCAGCGGCTCCAGCCAGATCGGCGGCAACATCTCCACCAACGCCGGCGGCATCAAGGTCATCCGCCATGGCATGACCCGGGACTGGGTCGCCGGCCTCAAGCTGGTCACCGGCAGCGGCGAGTTGCTGGACCTGAACCGCGGCCTGGTGAAGAACAACGCGGGCTACGACCTGCGCCAGCTCGTGATCGGCGCCGAGGGCACGCTGGGTATCGTGGTGGAAGCGACCATGTCCCTGTCCCGCCCGCCGCGGAACCTCGCGGTGATGGTGCTGGGTGTTGCCGATATGGCCTCGATCATGGCGGTGCTGGCCGCGTTCCAGGGCAGGATGGAACTGTGCGCCTTCGAGTTTTTCTCCGAGCTGGCCCTGTGCAAGGTGGTGGAACACCAGGGCCTGCAGCGACCCTTTGCCACCCCCGCCGACTACTACGCCCTGCTGGAGTTCGAGCAGCCGGATGAGCAGGCCATGGAGCTTGCCATGGGCCTGTTCGAGCACTGCGTGGAACAGGGCTGGGTGCTGGACGGCGTGGTCAGCCAGAGCGTTGCCCAGGCCGCAAGCCTGTGGCGCCTGCGCGAGGACATCTCCGAGACGCTGTCGCGCTGGACACCCTACAAGAACGATATCTCCACCGTGGTGTCCCGGGTGCCGCAGTTCCTGGCGGAAGTGGAGGCGCTGGTAGCCGCGAGTTACCCGGCTTTCGAAGTGGTCTGGTACGGCCATATCGGCG
>CAYTDW010000117.1:0-7148 GCA_964436585.1 uncultured Halioglobus sp.
CTTGCGGCCCCACTTGTAGCCGGATGGGCCAGTGGATGTATAACTCTCATCGCCTGCCAGCGAATGGCTAACCCTGTGCACCGCACTGCCAAACCCGGCATCGCCTCGAGTCGCAGCCGGACTCATTTCCGCCACGCTCATGTACGGGGCCAGCAACACGGCTGCAACGAGCCCAGCGCCTGTGAAACCGAGAGTTTTGACTGTGTTCATGGTATGTGCCCGCCTTCAATATGTTTGTTTTTGGTGCAATTTGTGACGCGGTTCCATCACATAAATCCCGCTCTGGGATCATGTTCACATCCTGTTGTCTGGATGCTTGACTCCGTTATACGGGGTGGAGGTGGTCAATTGAAGGGAGGTATATACCCTCTTTGGGGTAGCTAGCCGGGGTGGTGCGGAAGATGGGTCTGGAACCGGCCCTGATGACCCGTCTCAAGTCAATGTAATATAACGGAAAAGTACAGATAGTTGATGCAACCGATCTGACCCTTAGGGGGTATCCGCCGAAGGGTTGAAAAGCAGGGTTATGGGGGCCTTCCGGCAGGCTTACCGGGGCTTTTGCCGGGAGAGCCTTTCGATCGCCTCGCGTTCGTCCAGGTATAGCCGCATCCAGCGCGAGGGCAGCCCGCCGTCCGGGGTTGCGCCCGGAGTCGGGGAGGGCTCATTGCGTTCGATGTGGGCTTTTACACCCCACTTGCGGGTCTTGCTCAAGCCCTCTGCGGCGGGTTCCGGAGAGAGCATCGTGCCCAGGCCGGGCAGGCTGGGCGCGCCGTCTGCGTCGACGACTGCCGGCCCCTGGGTGTGTTCGGTCCCGGTTAACTCCCGCCGGATGTCCATATCGGCGTTGCCGCAGCCCCGCTGGCCAAGAGTAACGGCCCGGGTGGCATTTACATAACCCTGCCCCTGCTGGAAGGGGCTGTACGCGAGCAGTCCGTCCCGGTTGATTGCCGGTTCCGCACTGGTCATCAATTTGCACTTGATGTCATCCGGGGTCAGTGCGGGCTCGAGTTGCAACAAAAGGGCTGCCACCCCGGAGACCAGTGCAGCCGCCTGGGATGAGCCGGTCATGACGAATTCACCGGTGCGCAAGATGTACTCGGGGTGTTCCTGCGTCAGTGTCGAGCCCGGCCGGACCAGGCCGGTGATATGTCCCCCTGGCGCGACGAGATCGGGCTTTACATGCCCGCTGGGTGTGGGGCCGCGTGAGGAGAAATCCGGGATATAGTCATCGTCCTTATCCGTTGCGGTCCACGAGTCGGTGACAGCACCCACAGTGATGACAAAGGGCAGGTTTCCGGGTGAACCGATTGACATGGGATCCGGGCCTTCGTTGCCGGCGGCAGCGATCACGGTGATTCCGCTCGCCCAGGCGCGCATGACCGCCTGGTTGATCGGATCCAGCCAGTACTGCCAGCGGGGCCGGGATGAGAAGGACAGGTTAAGAACACGTATATTATAGGCCTCGCGATTATCCACCACCCATTGTAGGGCGCGCATAATGTCCAGAAAGTCCCCCTGGCCTGCCACGTCAAAGGCTTTCACCGACACCAGGTTGACATCAGGGGCTACCCCCTTGTAGCCGCCAGTAGGGATTCCCGCACGGGTTTCGGCGCCGCTGTGGGCGATGATGCTGGTCATATGGGTGCCGTGGCCGCTTTCATCAAATACCTCGCCCCCGGCGCTGTTGGCAATGGCGTCGAAGCGCGCAAGCACGCGGGGCTTGCCCCGGGTATCATTGGTCAGGTGAGGGTGGCTCCACAGGCCGGAGTCCACGACTGCAACAGTCACGCCGCGGCCGGTAATGCCGTTGCGGTGCAGGGCATCCACGCCGACGACCGTGTTGTAATAGAAATTCTCGTGGTTGTCGTCATACCCGGGTACCAACTCAACAGTGCAATCCCCGGCGAAGGTGGCTTCTACGGAAAAATCCCTTTGGTGCAGCGCTTGCTCTGTCGCGGAGCGGAATTCCAGCTTGAGCTTTTCGGTGCCGCTAAGGGGGGGCAGTTTATGGTCAGGCTTATCCTTCAGTTCAATCAGGGCGACGCCCTTGCTGGCTCCGGAATAGAGGTCGGGGTCGATCTCCTTGCCTGCCAGGGTGATCCTTTCAATGTTGCCGAGCTGGGCGGGCCAGCCCAGGCTGAGGCGTTGCAACGTCGCAGTAGTGGCGCCTTTGTTGCGCAGCCTCCAGCTTACGCTCGAATCACCGATATCCAGTTCCAGCGAGCCGCGTACCTGGCATGCCTCGTCGGCTTCCCGCGGATCATCCTGCCGCTTGCGGGGCAAAGACAGGTCGTCCATGAAGCGGGTCACCCTGCCTGATTCCAGCACCTTTTCCAACTGGCTCGCGCTAAGCCTGGCACCGACCGCGTCGATGATGGGCAGATCGTGGGTTACTTCGCCGCCCTGCGCCTCCACCAGGGTCCGCAGTTCAACTGCTGAACTTCCCTGCAGGAAAACGCTCAGTATCTCCGCCGCACCGGCGGATTCCTCTGCGGTGGCCAATGGTGAAAGTAATCCAAGAGCTGCGATTGCGAAAGTCAGAGAAATACGATGGACCATCGACTGGAGCGGTTTTAGCTGACGCGCTTGGAGTGAGAGCTGAATATTTCCCAGGAGAAGACCTGCCGCAGCATATCGGGCACATCTTCCGGGTAGAGGGGCCGGGCAAAGTAAAAACCCTGCAGTAAGTCGCACTGTTTCGCCACCAGGTACGACAATTGGTACTCATCTTCCACGCCTTCGGCAATTACCCGAAGGTTGAGGGTTTTTGCCAGTGCAATGATGGCGTCGACAATAGCCGCCCCGTCAGGGCTGTGCAGGTCAGCGACAAAACTCTGGTCAATTTTCAGGGTATTGATCGGGAACCGCTTGAGGTAGCTCAGTGAGGAATATCCCGTGCCGAAATCATCGACGGCAAGGTGCAGGCCCAGGGCTTTGAGTGAACTCAGTTTGGCGATATTGGTTTTCGCGTCTGTCATGATCGCGCTTTCGGTAAGTTCCAGTTCAAGTCGATCCGGCGCCAGTTTCGAGCGCTTCAGAAAGCTCGCTATCCAATCAGTGAGGTCTGGCCGGTTGAATTGCAGCGGGGAGATATTCACGCATACTCGAAACGGCTTGATTCCCAGCGAGTCCCAGTACAGGCAGTGCCTCGCGACCTCTCCCATGACCCATTCGCCCAGCTCAATAATCTGGCCGGTACGCTCCGCCACTGGAATAAACTCAAGCGGCGATACCATGCCGCGCTCGGGGTGCTTCCATCGCACCAGTGCCTCCATGCTGACCACTTCGCCGGTTCTGGTGTTTATCTGCGGCTGGTAGCGCAATTCGAGTTCGTGGTTGCGCATGGCGTTGCGCAGCTCCTCTTCCATCTTGAGCTGCTCGATCGCACGAGAATTCATTTTCTCATCGTAAAACCGGTAGCAGGCGCGGCCGTCGGCCTTGGCGACGTACATAGCCGTATCCGCATTGCGAATCAGGGTCTCGGGGTCTCTGCCGTCCTGCGGAAAAATAGCGATACCGATACTGGGGGTAACGACCGGATTGTGTGACTGCAGGGCAATAGGTTCAGAAAGCACATTGAGTATGCGCTTGGCAACACGCTCAATGTCAACGCTGTCATCGACATCTGATAGCACCACGGTGAATTCGTCGCCACCCAGTCGGGCGATCTCAGTGCTCGCGGTCCCGCTTTCATCTTCCCCCTCGGCACTTTGGTCCGAGAAGTAGTTGATGGCATCGTCCTCGCGCAGCTCCATGGTCAGCCGCTTGGCAATCTCTACCAGCAGCCGGTCGCCCCGACCGTGGCCAATCGAGTCGTTGATACGCTTGAAATTGTCCAGGTCGATGAACAGCAGTGCCGCACTGGAATTGTGGCGCTGGCTGCGCTTGAGGATCCGGCTCAGTTGCTCATTGAAGCTGCGCCGGTTCGGCAGGCTGGTCAGCGGATCGTAGTAGGCCAGGTAGCGCAGCCGGTCTTCCTGCCGCTTCAGGGCATTGAAAGCATTGCTCGCCCGCAACATGTACTGCACATCGCGGCCCAGCAGTGACCAGTTGACCGGTTTGGTCTTGTACTGGGTAGCACCCGCATTGAACCCGGCATCGATGGACTGGCGATCATCGGAGCCGGTCACGATCATGATGGGAATGGTCTCACCCTGTGGCAGCTGGCGAATTCGCTCGCAAACCTCGAGGCCCGTCATTCCCGGCATTTCCACATCGAGGAAAACCAGGTCCGGCCTTTCGCGAACGAACACATCCAGGGTTTCAATCCCATCGGCGGCCTCGACCACGATCATACCCTCGGCCTCCAGGCATTGACGGGTCAACAGGCGTACGTTCTGGTCGTCGTCGCCGACCAGGATTTTTGCGCGATGGCGTGGCTGTTCAGTGTTTGACATCTGGGGCCGAGTAATGCTTCTTGTAGTCGTTGTAGGCTATCATCACTTGAACGTCGCGCCTAGCGCGAAAGGGCATAATGACGCATTGAGCAGCACTCCATCTGGCAGGTGGATGCGCTATCGGACCAGGGGAGAGGCCAGCGGGCGCTATGCAGATCTATCCGGCGGCAATGACACGGCTGCTGCTGCCAGCGGTGCTGATCGGCCTGGCACTCTGGATTCGCGCTTTTATGGACGAGCTGGGTGCGGAGACGCGGGTTGTCCTCGCCTTTATGCCCTACCTTCTGTGTGCCGCGGCCCTTTTCCTCGCTTACCAGTTCAATCGCTGCCGCCTTTTACTGGCGACGCTGGGTCTCGGCGTTTTTTACTGGCTGATCCAGAATGCCATGCAGGTCAGCCTGTCCCAAGCCGAAACCGCCCAGCTCTACCTGGCAGTCAGCCTGGCCGTGCCCGTGCTCTGCCTCTATCTGTTGGTACTGCCTGAGAGGGGGATCTGGAATCTGCAGGGACTGGCGGCCTCCCTGTTGTTCCTGTTCCTGGCCCTGGCCTGTGTCCTGCTCGCTGCCTGGCTCCCCGGCAGCAGTGAAGCAGCTGCCGGGTACTACCGTGCGCGCCCGGCTGAGGGCTATGTCCTCTCTTTCGGCGCCACCGTGTTGATGGCACTGGTGCTGGTGGTGGGGCTCGTACTGGTGGTACTGCGAAATGAAGAGACAGAGGCGGCTTTGCTTGGGGTGCTGGCGACGCTCTTTTGCACCCTGGCGCTATTGCAGTTGGAGGACATATCCACTGTCATGTGCGTCGCTGCCGGCCTGTGCCTGGTCTGGGGCCTGTTGCGCAGCACCCATGCCATGGCCTACCGCGATGAACTCACGGGCCTGTTGGGCCGCCGGGCGCTCGGCGAGCATCTCGCCCGGTTGGGCCGCCGCTACTGTATCGCCATGCTCGATGTGGATCATTTCAAGAAATTCAATGATACCCACGGTCACGATGTGGGCGACGAGGTGCTGCGCATGGTTTCGTCTCATATCAGCCGCGTCGGCGGCGGCACGGCGTACCGCTATGGTGGTGAGGAGTTCTGCGTCGTATTTCCCCGCAGGTCGGTGGAAGAAGCCGCGGCTGCGCTGGAC
This sequence comes from uncultured Halioglobus sp., assembly GCA_964436585.1. Classification (GTDB taxonomy): domain Bacteria; phylum Pseudomonadota; class Gammaproteobacteria; order Pseudomonadales; family Halieaceae; genus JARRPM01. The sequence continues at coordinate 5,525 of CAYTDW010000117.1, forward strand.
CTGGTACGGGAGCAGATTTCCGACTATCGCATGTCAATTCGCGATCGCGAGCGGCGGCCGCTACGCTCCAGGGATGGCGCTCGCAGGCGGGGTGCCACCCGGATCGGCAGTTCCGATGTTGCGGTGACGATCAGCGCGGGCGTGGCACAGCGCAGCGAGGCACACGCGAAGCCCGACGCGGTGGTGATGCACGCTGACAAAATGCTCTACCGGGCGAAAAGGGCAGGCCGCAACCGGGTGGTTTACTGATTTTCCGCGGCGATGCGCCAAAACGGGAAACCGACCTCAGGAAAATAGTCTTTCCCGGCGCTTGAAACGCTGCTCCTGGACGAAGCGGGGCAGTTGTTGCAGCGGAATCGCAGGGCTGTAATAGAAACCCTGCACCTGCTGGCAGTTATTCCTGCGCAGGAAATCCACCTGCTCATGGGTCTCGGCACCCTCGGCAATCACCAGCATCCCCAGCCGGCGGGCCATCTCGATAATCATGGTACAAACGGCTTCCTGATGCGGGTTGCGCGGCAGGTCGCGGACGAAGCAGGCGTCTATTTTCAGGGCCGAGATCGGTAGCTCTGTCAGGTGGGATAGCTGGGAGAAGCCCGTGCCGAAGTCGTCGAGGGAGAATGAAATTCCGAGCTTGCGCAACTCATCCATGCGCTCCTTTATTGCCCCTGGACTCTTCAGGATCGTGGATTCGGTCAGTTCGAATTCCAGCCGCGAGGCATCGGCGCCACTGCGAGCGACAATGTCGCGGACGATGTCCAGGAAGCGGTTATCCTGGATCTGGGAGAAGGAGATGTTCACCGCCACGTCGACGTGGCGCATACCCTGTTCGCCCAACCATATCAGCGCCGAACAGGCGTGCTGGATGACCTGGTAGCCGATAGTCTTCATCAGCCCCATGTCCTCGCATGCGCAGAGGAATTCTCCCGGGTACAGCAGGCCTCTTTCCGGGTGGTTCCAGCGAAGCAGCGCTTCAAGGCCCACCAGCTGGCCGTCACTCAGGTCTATCCGGGGCTGGTAATGCAGCTCGAACTGGTTCTTGCGCACCGCAGTTCGCAGTTCTGCCGCCAGGGAATTGCCACCGGCGACATCGAACAGCAGCTGCTCTGAATAACGAATGAACTTACCGCCGGTCACGCTCTTGGCCTGTTGCATCGCGCTGCGCGCATTGTCGACCAGGTCGGAAAATTCCCTGCCGTCATCCGGAAAGAAGGCGATGCCTATGCTGGCCTCCACTGACACCTGCTGCTCGCTGAGAATCATCGGAGCGGATATCGAGCCGAGCATTTTTCCCGCAATCAGCTCCACGTCAGCAACGGAGCTGACGTCCTCGAGCACCACGGCGAATTCGTCGCCACCCAGGCGCGCGATGCTGTCGGTGCTGCGCATCTTGTTGATCAGGCGGCGCGAGATGGTTTTTATCATCAGGTCGCCATCGGCCTCGCCGAAGTTGTCGTTGATGTTGGCGAACTGGTCCACGTTGATGTAGAGCAGGGCGGTGTTGAAGCCGTAGCGTTCCGATCGGTGCATGGCCCGTTCCAGGTGCGCCCGGAAGCCCGCCCGATTGAGTGCGCCAGTGAGTGTGTCGCGGCTGGACAGTTGCCGGATCTGGTCCCGGGCCTGC
>CAYTDW010000118.1:0-7136 GCA_964436585.1 uncultured Halioglobus sp.
GAGGAGGAGCTTGCGGAAATTGACGGCGCCGCCAAAGCCGAGGTCAAGGAGGCAGTGGAGTTTGCCCTGGCCTGCGAGGTGACGGGCGAAGCCGAAATGTTGCTGGATGTCTACGCCGACCCGACGGTCGTGCCGCGGCGGGGGCAGCGGGAAAAGCGCGCCGCAGAGGCACCCCATACCGGGGAGACACGAGCGATGGCCATGTTCCAGGCCATACAGGATGCGCAGGAACTGGCCCTGGAACTTGACGAGAATGTGATCTTCCTCGGCGAGGACATTGGCGCGAGCGGTGGGGTTTTCAGGTGTTTCCAGGGTATGCAGGCGAAGTGGGGGGAGAGGGTCAGGCCGACACCCATCGCCGAACAGGCCATCATCGGTGCCGCCACAGGTTCTGCCCTGCTGGGTATGCGCCCCGTCGCCGAGATCATGTTCTGTGACTTCATGGGAGTCTGCCTGGACCAGGTCGTGAACCATGCGGCCAAGCAGCGCTATATGTCCGGCGGCGCCACTCATGTCCCCATGACCATACGCACCATTGCGGGCGGCGGCATCGGCGGTTTCGGCGCGCAGCATTCCCAGTCCACCGAGGCCTGGCTGCTGCATACGCCGGGCCTGAAAATCGTCTATCCCAGCACGCCCAGCGAAGCCAAGGGCCTGCTGTTGAGCTGTATTTTCGACGAGGACCCCTGCATCCAGTTCGAATCAATGATGCTGACCTACTCCACGAAAGAGGAAGTGCCGCTGGGGGACTACCGCATTCCGCTGGGTGTGGCGAAGGTAAAGCGCGAGGGTACCGACATCACTTTGATAACCTACGGCTGGCAGGTCATGCAATGCCTGGCCGCAGCGGAGGAACTGGCCAAGGAGGGTATCAGTGCCGAGGTGATCGACCTGCGCACCCTGCTGCCGCTCGACTACGACCGCATCCTGTCCTCGGTGGAAAAGACCGGCCGGGCGCTGGTGGTCCATGCGGCGACTGAGTTCTGCGGCCTGGGCGCCGAAATCGCCTGTACCATCAACGAAACGCTGTTCAGCCGGCTCAAGGCGCCGGCGTCCCGGTTCGGGGCCGCTTACGCGCCGATCGCCTATTCCAAAATTATCGAGACAGCGCAGATACCGCACGCCGGCACCATCGCTGTGCGGGTTCGCGAACTTTTCAAATAGCATTTTTAAAAAGGATCGATATGTCGACGCCATTGACTATACCAAAGCTGCAAATGTCCACGACCGAAGGAACTCTGGCTGAGTGGCTGGTAGATGACGGAGCGCAGGTGGAAGAGGGCCAGCCCATTTATCTGCTGGAAACCGACAAGTCGGTGCAGGAGATCGAGGCGCCGCAGGCAGGCAGGCTCCTGCAGAAGGCGGCCGCGGGTGAAACCTACCCGGTTGGCACCGAGATTGGTGAAATCACTTCCGACTAGTCAGGACGCGGCCGGCTGCCGTTGCCTCGCATTGAACGAGGCGACGAAACCTCCGTCCACCAGTATGTCACAGCCGGTAATGTAGGCCGCCGCCTCCGACACGAGGAAAAGTGCGGCGCTGGCAATGTCCTGCGGGTCGCCAAGGCGACCAAGCGCGATGAGACTGCGCATCCCCTCAAAGTTGTCCATGGCAGCATTTTCCAGGCGCCCCATTTCGGTATCTATCAGGCCCGGCGAGAGCGAAACCAGCCGCTTGCCCTCCCCACCCCAGGCGTAGGCGTGGTCCGCCACATAGTTTTTCAATGCCCTCTTGGCATATGCATAAGCCATCCCCGAGTGCACCAGCAGCGGGCTGGACAGGGCTTTTAGTTGTTCCATCAGGCCCGGAGCCAGGGGGTCAGCCAGGGCCGCATCGAGGATCGCATCAGCCGGGACCATGTGGGCGCTCATCGAGGTGATTACCAGTGCGCACCCCCCCGCCTTAAGGCTGGGCCTTACCGCCTCCAGAAATGCCGTGGTGCCTATAAGGTCAACGTCGATTATTTTTTCCCAGCCGGCCATCTGCGGGGAAATCCCCACGGTGTGGATGAGGGCGTCAATACCACCGCGGCCTTGCACTGCACCCGCCAGCTCCCGGATGGAATCCGCGCTGGTCACGTCCAGCGTATGGCACTCCACCTCGCTGCCCTGCTTGCGGCAGCGGGAGGCAAGCTCTTGCAGTTTCACGGCTGACAGATCAGCGAGCACCAGTTGGCAGCCCCTGGCGGATGCCAGCAGGGCGCAGGCGCTGCCCATGCCCCCAGTGGCTCCGGTGATGAGCAGGCGCTTGGCGACGAGCTTATCCGCGTCCGGCATCGGACTATACCTCCTGGTCTCTATCCCGGTAATGAACACGACTGTTGGTTGGGTAAACTAGCCTTTGTGGTCCTGTGCTGTCAACATACCAGGCATGCTTACTGAGCCATATCTCTGTCTGCCCCTGCATCAGATCCCGCTGGAGGAATGCTGGCTGCAGCGGCAGTCCTGCCCGGTGATTGCCATAGGGGAGGGCGCAACTGCCAACGCCGATGTGATCGTCGGCACCGCCGCCGACGCTGAACTGCTGGTTGAGCGGATAGAGCGCACGCCGCTGGCGGCATTGACCCTGGTGCAGGTGTTGCGCTGCGTGGAGTACCTGCCACTGGAGGCCGCCATGACGGTCGAGTCGCTTGCGTACGCCACACTACAGGGCGGTGCTGAATTTCGCGCCTGGTTGCAGACGCGCGACGCGGCGCCGCAACTGGTTGCCGGTGGCGAGGGTGAGCCGGTCATTATCGAGCGGGACGGCAATGTGGTGAGAGCGCAATTGAACAGGCCGGCGAACCGTAATGCCATCAGTGTTGAAATGCGCGATGCCCTGGTCGAGCTGTTCGAGCTGCTATTGCTGGACCCCAGCATCGAGTGCCTGCAATTGAGCGGCCGGGGAGGGTGCTTCAGCGTCGGGGGTGAACTCAGGGAATTTGGTCTCGCGGCGGATCCGGCGGCGGCGCATCACATTCGCAGTAGGCACAACCCGGGCAGTTTATTGGCCCGCTGTGCGTCGAGGGTCCGTTGCCATGTGCACAGCGCCTGCCTCGGCTCCGGAATTGAACTACCGGCATTCGCCGGGCACCTGAGCGCGGATCCCGGCAGCTTTTTCCAGTTGCCCGAACTGGGATTTGGCCTGATTCCCGGTGCCGGCGGCTGTGTGAGTATTGCGCACCGCATCGGGCGCCAGCGCACCGCCTGGATGGCGTTGTCCGGCAGGAAGGTCAGGGCTCGCCAGGCCCTGGAGTGGGGACTGGTCGACGAGATTGTTGCTTCAGCCGGCCTGGTAGATTAGCGCGCCACTGACCCAGGTCGCCTTCACGTGCGCACTGCTCAGGTCATCTCGCACCTCCCACCACGGCGCGTCCAGCAGGCACAGGTCGGCCCTGTCTCCGATCGCCAGTTGCACAGTATTGATCCCCGGAGTCTCAGGCCGGGACAGAAACAGTGACAGTGCCTGCTCGGGTGTCAGCGCTTCGGCCGGGGCCACGACCTTGCCCGAGCGGGTTCGGCGCTCCACCGCCGCACGCATCGCAACCCAGGGGTCGGCGCTGCCGAAGGGCGCATCGCTGCCACCGGCCAGGGGGATGCCGGCGGTGATGAAGCCGGCGGCGCGATACAGCCAGGGCTGGTCCCGGATATCCACATCGGCGAGGTACTCATCGCCTCTCTCGGCGATGAAATGGGGCTGGGTCACTACCCGCAAGCCCAGTTCCCGCATGGATTGCAGCAATTCCGGTGGCGTGACGGACGCATGTTCCACGCGATCCCCGGGCCTTGCCCCCGCGCTCTGCCAGGCGCTGAGTGCGTACACCAGTTCGGTGTGGGACACGCAGTGAATCGCGATGCCACGGCCACAGGCGTGGACGGAGGCGATGTCCCGGCACAGAGAATCAAACTCCGGCAGGCTGGATTCCAGCAGGTGAACCTTGAATTCCCCCTGCTGTAATCGTGCCGTTTCCTGGCAATCCCTGATCCCGGACGAACCCATCATCCTGACCCGTTGCAGCAATTGTCCGCCCAGCTGGGCCTGGTGGAAGTACGACCACTCGGTCTCGCCATTACCCGGGGTGGTGTCGGTAATGCCGGCCACACCGTAACGGGCGAGCAACCGGCTGGCCTTGTCGAGCCGGGGTAATAGGCTGTGCAGGCGTGCCCGCAGCCAGCGATCTTCGTCGTACAGGCGGCCGGTGGCGCGACCTTCCACCCGCTCCAGGCCTGTGGGGTCCTCGTTGCCGGGCACACCCAGCTCCCGCAGGGCCCGGCTATTGCAAACCCAGAGACGGCCCCCACGGTGCTGGATGCGCACCGGGCGGTCAGGAATATGACGGTCCAGCCAGTCCCGGTCTATGTCCCCCGCAACACAGGGGTGGTAGCCAATACCGCGCAGCCAGGGCGCGCCGGGCCCCGTGTTGTGTGCGCGCAGCAGCGCTGCGAGTGCGTCTGCGTCACAGATATCCGGAGGGCCGCAGCGCAGCGAATCCAGCGAGGCGGCCAGGGCGACCAGGTGAATGTGGTGATCCTGCAGGCCGGGCAGCAACAGCGCGCCGCAGGCATCGATGTCGGCATCGCCTGCACCCGGGCGAACACCAACTCCGATGGCGCGAATCAAACCATGGCCTATCAGGACATCGGTGATACCCGCATGGCCGAACAGCTGCGCATTCCTGATCAGGGTGCCGATGTTTCCCCCTCGTACCTGCGTCGCGGCGCCCGGGGCTCCAGCTTGTGCGCCTGCAGGTAGCGGTTCCAGCGCGCGTGCCTGGCGCGGTAGTCGTTGTTGACCGGCGCGGTCCGGGTAATGCAGTGACGCACTGTCTCTACCAGGGACAATTCCAGCAACTGCCCGCCTCCGGCCAGCCAGCTGGCCCATCCCGCCAGTGCGGCATGCAAGCCGGTGAGCGGATCGGCAATGGCATCGCCACAGATCAGCCATTGGTCCGTCACCTCATGGATTATGGCCGACAGGCCGGCAGCGATCGCGGCATCGTCACCGTATGCGATCCAGTTGCCCTGAGGCTCCCTCCGGCCATAGCCGGTGATGCTGACCCAGCTCAGCCCGGTGTTTTCCCTCACCAGGTCTTGCGCGATGATTCCCATCTGCTGCAGCGCCCGCGGGCGCGATGACTCCAGCACGATATCCGCCTGTTGGATCAGCTCGTAGAGTTCCCGCCGCCCGGATTGTTCGTGCAGATCCAGCACAACACTTTGCTTTCCATGATTGAGCAACTCGAAGAACTCCGCGGGTCCCTGGCGGGCGCCATCGGGCCGACGGGCGCTTTCCACCTTGAGGACTTCCGCGCCGGCTGCCTGCCACAGGTGACTGCAGAGCGGGCCGGCCCACAGGGATGACAGGTCGATCACCCGCGGCTGTCCGCTGCGTGACGCCCTGCGTGGCGAGGACAGGGCAGCTCCCCGGGTAAGACGAATCCAGGGGTAAGGCCCGTCGGGAATTGACTTGGCATCACAGACTGCCAGCCCCAGCAGGCGGCCGCGCTCAACCAGTGTTGCGCTCGTTCTGGTTAGCAATGACCTCGGGATCGAATCCCATGTGTGGACCTGCTCCTCGCACAACCAGGCGGGCAGTAAATCCCAATCCTCATCCCTTGCCAGATTGAGAGCGATCACACCGTCCAGCGTGGCCAGCAAACGGCAGTGCTCAGCGGCGGAACGGGACGCGAAGGCCCGGTGATCCCCGATGGCCGCGCGCTCCACCAATAGTTGCGAGCCGGTGACGCCGGACATTACTGTATTGCCGGCCAGGGCCCTGAAAGCATCCAGGGCACCGTCCGCACAGTCGGGCAGAGGCACCGGGCAGATTACGGGTGGCGACCCGGTCAGTGCCATCAGGCCGCTGTCAGCCCAGTGCCTGACAGGATGGCGGTCAGCTCCGGTGGGTGTGAGACACGTCAGGGCACCGAGATCTTCCAGCAGTTTGCCGGCGTAGCGCTGGGCCGGGCCGTCGCCAGTCAGCTCAATACGAAAATTGTTCGGTAAAACTGGCATCAACAGGGCATCGGGTTCGGGTTGTGCTGAACGAGCTCGCCGATACTGGCGGGTTCAGCGTCATCTGTATCGTAATAAACGACGAATAACTATAAAAGGAAAGACTATATCGCTGGAGTTGGCGAATTATTATCTTCACCAGCGATACCGGCCGACGCTGCGGCATCTATGCGGTTCCCGCCATAGGGTGAGCCGGGTGCAATCTGATCGCGCAGCGGTATAATTATATGTAGCCATACTAAAAGGAGTCCCTGGTGACAACCAAACCGCAAGCCGCCATCCTGCATATCGGTATATGCACCTCCGATCTTGCCAGCTCCCTCGAATTTTATACGCAGGGCCTGGGCTTCGAATTGGTGCAATCAGTCCAGGGCATCGGCGCACCTTTTGACAAGCTGTTGGAAATTCCCGGCAGCAAAATAGACATTCACCAGGTCAAATGCGGCAACACCACCATTGAACTGGTTGGCCTGGATACCCCGGTAAAGGGTTCAAAGAAGCGCAAGCCCATGAATCAGATCGGCTTTACCCACATGACGCTGATCGTCGATGACTTTGCAAACGCGCTGCGACGCATTGCTGAATTTGGTGGCACCGTGATAGAAGAGTCCAGGGTAGATTCATCCTATGGTGAGATCGCCTTTTGCACCGACCCTGACGGTGTTCGTATCGAGATCATGGCGAGACCTGCCTGACCCCGGTTCCGTCAATGGGAACTCAGGCAGCTCCGTCGCTAGAGCATCTTTGCTTGCGGCTGCGGCAGACTGGCCAACGCGAGGCTGCTACACGCCATAAATGCCATGGTAATCGTCAGAAACGGCATATAACTGCCAGAGTGGTCGTATACGGCGGCTGCCGCCAGTGGGCCGAATGCGGTACCGATCGACAGTGCGGTGAGCAATCCGCCGTAGATCGCTCCGAAGTTCTTCAGGCCGAAGTGCTTCGTCGTCAGGTAGACGATCACGTCGATCTCCGACCCCAATGTCAACCCGATCACGATAGCGGAGGCCGCTTGCGCCAGCGGGTTGGCGCCGGCGAGCAGCAACAGTGCGCAGGCGAGAATCGGCAGCAGAAAAATAACTGAGCCCACGCGCGAGGCGCTGAAATGGTCCAGCAGATAGCCGGTGCCAAGGCGGCCGACAA
>CAYTDW010000119.1:0-7134 GCA_964436585.1 uncultured Halioglobus sp.
GCTGTGACCTTCCTGTTTCTGGGATGGCGCAGCGGTATCGTTGTCGCCGCTTCAATTCCGCTGGTTCTGGGAATTGTTGCAATCGTGATGTATGCATTCAACTGGAATCTTGACCGTATATCCCTCGGTGCCCTGATCATCGCCCTGGGCTTGCTGGTGGACGATGCCATTATCACTGTAGAGATGATGATGGTTAAGCTTGAGGAAGGATTGGATAAAGTCAGTGCAGCGAGCTTTGCTTACAGCTCGACCGCCTTTCCAATGCTGACAGGCACCGTGGTGACGGTTGCCGGGTTTATGCCCGTCGGCTTTGCAAAATCGGTGGCAGGTGAGTATGCGGGCGGAATATTCTGGATAGTGGGAGTTGCAATGCTCGCCTCCTGGCTGGTTGCCGTCATTTTTACTCCCTACCTGGGTGTATTGTTGTTACCGAATCAGCCGAATCAGCACGCGGATGATCCATATAACAAGCCCATTTATAATCGACTCAGACAGATAGTAGACACCTGCGTGCTGCACCGTAAGAAGGTGCTGCTCGCGACAGCTTCCATATTCCTCATTTCCCTATCAGGCATGGGGCTGGTGCAGCAACAGTTCTTCCCGGTCACCGCCCGGACAGAGCTTCTTATTGAGCTGAGGATGAAAGCGGGTTCGTCTTTTATCGCCACGGAGGAGGCCGTGCAGAGGCTTGAGCGCGTTTTGGCGGCTGATAAGGATATCGTCCATTCAACGGCATATATTGGGCAGGGTTCGCCGCGGTTTTTTGATTCCCATTCGCCTGAACTTCCCGATCCAGGTTATGCCCAGTTTGTCCTGCAGACTTCAGGTCCGGAGGCGCGGGAGCGCGTGCGTTCTCGACTGCTCAAACTCTTTAATGACGAGATTACATTTTCAGACCTCAGGGGGAGGGTGATGCGCCTGGAGTTTGGTCCACCGGTCGGTTTTCCAGTCCAATTCCGTATCACTGGTCCGGACCTGGGAAAGGTAAGGGAAATCGCTTATGAAGTCAGGTCTATCGTGGCCAGGAGTCCGTTGGTACGCGATACACAACTCGATTGGAACGAGCAGGTCCGAACCCTGAAACTGGTGATCAACCACGATGAAGCTCGCCGCGTGGGTATCAGTAATTCGGCGATCAGGGAGCAACTTCAACTCACTCTGGAGGGATTGACGGTAGCCAGGATTCGACGGGGTGAGGAATTGGTGGATGTGGTCGTCCGGGGGGTTGTTGCTGAGCGAAAATCATTGGAGCATATCGAGGACATATCGATAGTAAACATGCGCGGGGAATCTGTTCCGCTTTCCGCCTTCGCTCGCGTGGAGACTGCTTTTGAGGATCCAGTAATCTGGCGAAGGAATCGCGATGTGGTGATCACTGTCAGAAGCGACCTGGCTGACGGCGTTCAGGCACCGTATGCGACAAATGAGATCCTTCCTGTATTGAAAGCAGTTGTTGATCGGCTGCCGCCCGGCTACAGTATGGAAGCGGGTGGCGGAGTGGAAGAAAATGCACGTTCCAATGAGGCTCTTGTCGCGGTTTTCCCGCTAATGTTCCTTGTTATGCTCACCTTCCTGATGCTACAACTCAAAAATATTTCGACGGTAATCATGGTGTTTTTAACTTTTCCTCTGGGGATCATAGGGGTTGTTCCCGCCCTGATTGCTTTCGATGCACCTTTCGGCTTCGTGGCCCTGCTCGGCGTGATCGCACTCGGTGGAATGATCATGCGCAACTCGGTCATACTGGTTGCTCAAATCGAACATGATATCAAAGCCGGGCAACTTCCCTGGACGGCAATTGTCGAGGCGACTGTGAGGCGATCAAGGCCCGTGGCGCTAACCGCTGCCGCGGCCGTATTCGCGATGATCCCACTCACCCGGAGCGTTTTTTGGGGGCCGATGGCCATGTCAATTATGGGAGGGCTGGTCGCGGCAACGTTACTGACCCTGCTCTTCGTTCCCGCCCTCTACGCGACGTGGTTCAGGGTTGGCAGATCGGTAGCTGGGGCCCCCGCTGCCACTGCAAGTCATCGGAATACCATCGAGGGACCTATTTAGCTGCTCACTGTCGGACAGCTGGCCTGGCATGGTGCCGGACGGTGCATCTGGCAGCGGGTATTGCTGGTACTTGTAATTGCGGCAGGAAGAAGTGCATACTAAAAAACAGTCCAACCGGATTGTAATATCGTGATGAATGACAAGTCTGTAGCAACAAATTGGCCCGAAGACAGATGACAGGGGACAGGACGCAAGCACCCGGGGCGGCGCGCGCCAACGGGCCCACTGTGGCCGACACGCTGGCCGGCGATCGCTTTGCGCCACCGCCTCCGCTGCTGGAGAGCCGTTATGAATTCCTTGGCGATGAGGATATCGCCTTCGGGCGCTATACCTCGGCGGAATTTTTCCAGCGGGAGATGAGCGACCTGTGGCCGCGCGCCTGGCAGTGGGCCTGCCGCGAGGAGCACGTGCCCGATGTCGGCGACACGTACGTGTACGATGTCGGGCAGTACTCGGTAATCGTCGTGCGCTCGGCGGCGGACACCATCCAGGCTTTTCTCAACAGTTGCACCCACCGCGGCACCCGCATACTGGCGGGGGAGGGCAGCGGCTACGTGGCCGCGTTCACCTGTCCTTTCCACGGCTGGTCCTGGGAGCTCGGCGGGGCCATCCGAAACATTCCCGGACGCTGGGATTTTCCCCACGTGTGCGACGCAAGCCATGCCCTGCAGGCGGTGAAGTGTGACACCTGGGGCGGATTCGTCTTCATCAATATGGATCCCGATGCCAAACCACTGGCGCACTACCTGGATGTCATGCCGGACCACTTCCGGCACTTTCCGCTGGAGCGCCGCCGTATCAGGCTGCATGTGCGCAAAATCCTGCCTGCCAACTGGAAGGCGGCGCAGGAGGCATTCATGGAGGCCTACCATAATTTCGAGACACATGACTCGCCCAATGGCGGCAATACTCAGTACGACATTTTCGGCAAGTATGTCACCCGCTTCATTCACAATATCGGCTGCTACAGCCCCGAATCCCTCAACGATTACCCGGGTGAAAAATGGCGCGAGCCGCGCCTGGACGAGGATGAGATGGCGGCTTTCCTGGCGGTGTACGGGCTTGATCCCGGCACGGTACCCCCTGGAGGTACGGCCCGTGACCATATCGCACAGGCGCTGCGCCGCCACTTCAGCGCAACACTGGGCGTCGATTTTTCCAGCACCAGCGAATGCCTGCTGCTGGATTCCATCGAGTACCATCTGTTTCCCAATATGTTCTTTTTTCCCGGCATCAATATCCCGATGGTCTATCGCTTCCGCCCCAACGGCATGGATGTGGACAGCAGCATTTTCGATGTGCTGATCATGGAGCCATTGCCGGAGGGCGCGGAACACCCGCTGCCGCCGGAACCGGTCGCGCTGGATGTGGAGCAGTCCTACACCGAGGTGGCGGATCTCGGTTGGCTCGGTCCGGTCTACGACCAGGACACCGGGAACCTCGCCATGCAACAGCAGGGTTTCAAGACCAGCCGCAAGCCGGGGCTGACGCTGGGTAATTACCAGGAATCGCGGATTCGCCGGGTACACCTGACACTGGATGAGTTTATGTCTGCAGGCGGGGGCCGGGGCTTGCGCTGATGACGCCGCACATCAGGCGCGGTTGCTCGATCTCTCTCAGGGCGTGGCACAGTTCATGGGCCATTATTCAGGCAAAAAATACAAAGATTGACAATCATTGGATATGAACCTAGCATTTTCATGTGCAGGATGCACGGCATGCCGAAAATGCAGGAGCAATTTCTCGGAGGTGCAATGTCTATCTATGGAGGCCAACATGCACGTATCACTGACCCCGGAACTGGAGTCCCGCGTTAGAGCCAAGGTGGAAAGCGGATTGTATAACAATGCCAGCGAAGTCATTCGAGAAGCGCTGCGCTTTATGGATATCCACGAAGACTGGATTCACGAAATCAAGCTTGCTCGCTTGCGCGAACAACTGAAGGTAGGCATCGACCAATTGGATCGTAGTGAAGGCATCGCCATCGAATCAAAATCAGCGCTCGAAGATCTGTTTGACGATATCAAGGCCTGATTGCGGTGGCCGCTCATCAGCTCGTTATTGCAGCGGCAGCTAGAATCGATCTGAAAGACATTTACCAATACGGTCTGCGCCAGTGGGGGCAGGTTAAATCTGACAGTTACCTGGAAACCCTCAAAAGCCAACTCTGGTCATTGATCGAACAGCCAAACATGGGTAGCGAACGTCCTGAGTTGCAGTCCGGCATGAGAAGCCTGCCCATCGAAAGCCATATTTTATTTTACCGCGTAACTGCCAACCGGGTAGAAATCATCCGGGTGTTGCACGGCCGCCAGGATCCGGGTCGTCACCTGAAATAAACCTGAATAACCTGCGATCAATCCAGAACGGCCATGCCTGTACAGGCCCTGGCCATATCGCGACGAATCGTGTGATATTTGCGTCGAACGGCCAGTTGTACGCCAGAACTGCCAGTATAATGCGTTGGATGTCAGTGCAGAAACTGTTACAGAACAAGCGCTATCTCTTCTGGATCCTGCAGCTGGGAGGTTGGGGCAGCTGGACAATCACCTTCTACCTGGGGGTGCTGGTCTGGAGTGAGCCCCCTAAACTCTACGCAGTTTACCTGCCGATAGTCGCCACCCTTGGCCTGTTGATAACGCTGGCCCTGCGCGCCCTTTACCACGCCGTCTGGGAAAGGGATATCGTCTGGCGTGTGATCGCGGTACTGCTCGGCTCCCTGCTGGGCGGCAGTACGTGGATGGCGAGCCGGGTGCTGATTTTTCGCAGTCTGTTTCCCATGGAGGCGAAGAAGGACGTCTCACGGGAGATGGAGTTCTGGTCGCACTTCGAAGGCACCACCAGTGCTTTTATGGTGATGGTCGTGTGGAGCGCGCTGTACTTTGGCATCAAGTTTTACCTGATGGCGCAAGAGGAACAGCAGCGGCGGCTCAAGGCCACGGCCATGGCCCACGAGGCACAGCTGAAAATGCTGCATTACCAGCTCAACCCGCACTTCCTGTTCAATACGCTGAATGCCATTTCCACCCTGATTCTCGACAGGGACACACAGCTCGCCAACACCATGGTGACGCGCCTGAGCCGCTTCCTGCGTTACTCCCTGGACAAGGACCCGATGCTGAAAGTAACAGTGGCCGAAGAGGTAGAGGCACTGAAGCTGTATCTCGACATAGAAAAAGTACGCTTTGATGACCGCCTCCAGCTCCACTTCGATATCGCTCCTGACGCCCGCTCTGCGTTGATGCCCAGCCTGCTCCTGCAACCGCTGGTTGAGAACTCGATCAAGCATGCGGTATCCCGGGCTATAAATGGCGGTTCGATAGCCATCGCCGCAGCAGTATCCGGCCAGAAGCTGCGCCTGTCCGTTGCCGATGACGGCCCCGGGCTGGACCTTCATCCGGGTGGCAAGCCGCCGGGGAACGGCGTGGGCCTGGTGAACTGCCGCGAGCGGCTCAGGGAGATTTACGGCGATGAGCAGTCTTTTGGTTACGGCACCAATCAGCCGCATGGACTGGTTATCACGATAGTGATTCCCCTTGAGCGGCAGGAAGACAGGTCATGAAGCCACTGCGGGCCATAGTGGTGGATGACGAAAAGCTCGCGCGGCGCGGACTGGCACTGAGGCTGGCAAATATTGCCCAGGTGGAAGTCATCGCCGAGTGCGCCAATGGCCAGGAGGCATTGCGGGTTATCGGTACCGAGTCACCAGACCTGGTTTTCCTCGACATCCAGATGCCCGGCATGGACGGCTTTGACCTGGTCTGCGAGTTACAGGCCGATGCGATGCCCCTGATCATTTTTGTCACCGCCTTCGACCAGTATGCGATAGACGCATTCAGGATTCACGCAGTCGATTACCTGCTTAAGCCTATCGATGAAGAGCGTCTGGAGGAGGCAGTGGAGCGTGCGGTGACCCGCCATGCGGTCAGTGCACAGAACAACAAGGAACGTTTACTGGCGCTCGTCAGCGGCAGGAGCGACTCGGGCCTGGCAAAGGAACTGGTGTCGGCTGCTCCCTCAACCCGCGACTGGCCCGAACGACTGACCATCAAGGATGGCAACAACTTTCAGTTCATAAAAATATCCCAGATCCAATGGATTGACGCGGCAGGCGACTATATGTGCGTGCATGTCGGTGGCAAAACACACATCATGCGCACTACCATGAAGCAGCTCGAGGCCAGTCTCGATCCGGAAATCTTTATTCGTGTTCACCGCTCCAGCATTGTCAACGCCAACAGCATTGTAACGGCCACCTCACACCTGAACGGGGAGTATGTCCTGACCCTTGAGGGCGGCGCGCGGCTGAAGGTCAGCCGTGGCTACCGGGAACGGATCAAGTCACTGCTGGACACCTAGCGCCATCGACATAGCTGCTGTTTTTCGGTTCATCCACAAATTCGCACAACTCGTCGACGATAATCCACTGCCTGTCGCAGGACCATTTTATCCGTTCACCTTACGACCTAACCTAGCTCTCAAGGCCAGGCACTGTTGCGACAAAACTGGCCGCAAACCGGCGCTAATGCCGTCGCAGACAAACGTAGGGAGTAACCATCATGAAAAAATTTATACCCGGCATCATGATCATCGCGACACTGAGCATCGCTATGTCAGCCACAGTACCGGCCGCCGCAGAGGGCATCCCGAAGGCAGCTGTACCTGAAGCGGATACCGGCATAAGAACAGTCAGTATCCAATACGCCCCGACAGAGCTTTCCAGTGACAGCGGGCGGGCAGAGCTATATGCCAGGATCAAGCGCGCTGCGCGCGAGGTCTGCGGCCCGACGGGACCGCGCGACGCAGGTGGCCTGGCAATGGCTTCCCGTAATCGGAGATGCGCTGAACAGGCTGTGTCTGACGCGATGGCACAGGTCGACTCAGGCCGCCTGGCCACTGCAGGACACTAGCTCACACCGCGGCAACCCGGTCCGGCCCACATCACACTCCGCTAGTGGTCCATGCGGTTAATTGGGTAACGCATTTTTGGCTCGCCGCACCGAGGCCAATATGGTTTCGGGGTTCTTCGTCCACTTAAATGGCTTGGCAAGATCACGGTTATGAACACGAATAAAT
>CAYTDW010000120.1:0-7113 GCA_964436585.1 uncultured Halioglobus sp.
AAAAAAATACCTGCGCAAGCCCGATAGGCAACCCCGCGGTTCACTCACCGCTTACCTTGCCATGGTGTCGATCGGACAAAATGATGTCGTAAAGCAGCTGGCCGGCTGGGGTGCGATTCTTGCAATCCCCACAGTGGTCTTCAGCCTGTACGGAATGAACTTCAAATTTATGCCGGAACTGGGTTGGCATTACAGTTACTTTGTCGTGCTTGGTTCGACCTCGGCGGCTTGCGTCTTGCTTTACAAAAAGCTTAAAAAGGCCGGTTGGTTGTAGGTGTTGCGCCAGCAGTCCCGCGAAGACGCTGTATTGCCTCTGTGACAACAAAGCGCATACATCAGTACCCAAAAACTACCAAAACGAATCCAAATCGACTCACTCCACCCTCCCCACATGTATCAGCGCCGACCCCGACAGCACTACCTGGGGCAACGACATGCCGATCACCACGCCGTCCTCGCTGGCGCGGATCTCGTGCACCTGGTCGGTGATGGGGTCGGTGACGGTTGCTACCAGCTGGCCGGCGGTGACCGTGTCGCCCACGGCCACCGTGGGCAGGTAGATGCCGCCCTGGCGCTTCGACACGCGCAGCCAGCGCGAGCTCGCGAGCCTTTGCGCCGGCACCGTATTGGCGGGGTCGTCGGTCATGCCGAGGTAACTCATCACGTTCTTCACGCCCTGGGTGCCGCGGGAGATCTCGCGCTCGAGGAAGATATAGGGCGGGCCGGCTTCGTAAATGATGGCGGGGATGCCTGCAGACACTGCCGCCCGGCGCAGGCTGCCCTCCGGGCCCTCGCCCGCCACCACGATGCCGACACCGAAATGATTGGCCATTTCCACCGCCTTCGCATTGTCGGTGTCCACCCGCACCTGGGGCAGGTTGGTGCGCAGGTTGCTGCCGGTGTGCAGGTCGATGACGTAGGAGCAGTCCCTGATGACACGACCGAAGACCTCGGCGGCCACGATCGAGGCGACGCTGCCGTTGAGATTGCCGGGGAAGGCGCGGTTGAGGTCGCGACGATCGGGCATGTTGCGGCCCATAGTGCGGAAGCCGTAGGAGTTCACCGCCGGCAGCACCACCAGCATGCCGGCCATCTTCCGACTGTCCACGCCGGCGAACACACGGCGCGCGATCTCCACACTGTTTACCTCATCGCCGTGGATAGCCGAGGTGATGCACAGCGTGGGGCCGGGGCGCACACCGCGGGCAACGAAGATGGCCACATCGATGAAGGCGGCCTCGAAGCTGCGGTCTCCGGCCAGGGTGAAGCGCAGGGTCTGGCCCGCGTCGACCTCGGTACCGGCGACGGTGGCGGGACCCCAGTCATTGGCAGTGCTGGTGGTGGAGAGTACGCTGGCCAGAAGTACGAACAGCAGGCGGCGAACGTTCATGATTGGTAGCCTCGTCAGAATAAAACGCAAAGGCGCTGCGCGTGCGCCATGAAAACAATGATCTGGATTCGGGTCACTCCTATTCTATTGTAAATAGCCAAACTTATTTCATATTTTTCATATAGTTATATGAAATGGATCAGCGTAATCAGGCGCGATCTGGCTAATTGATAATAACATTGACAATTAGCCATTATCCGACATACTGCGGGCGTGTAAAGCAACCGGAAACCACCGTGACCTACATCCCCCGAAACGCGGAATCCAGGCTCAAGCACTTCGCCAGGGGCTATCCAGTGCTTGTCGTTACGGGTCCACGCCAATCCGGCAAATCCACCCTGGTGCGGCATGCCTTTCCCGAACATCGCTATGTTTCGCTTGAGGATCTCGACCAGAGGGAATTTGCCGAAACAGACCCACGGGGTTTTTTGAACCAGTTTACCGAAGGAGCCATCCTGGATGAGGCGCAACGCTGCCCTGCCCTGTTTTCCTATCTGCAGACACGCGTCGATGAAGGGCAACAACCCGGCGCATTTATCCTGACGGGATCCCAGCAGTTTGGTCTGTTATCAGGCATCACACAGAGCCTGGCAGGCAGAGCCGCACTGATGACGCTGTTACCTATGACCTACGGCGAATTACAACGCGCAGGAAAAATTGGACGGGACCTCGATAAGATACTCTTTGATGGTGCTTTCCCCCCCATCTTCGACCGCGGGCTTGACCCACATCCCTGGCATGGAAACTATGTCCGCACTTACCTGGAACGAGACGTCCGGCAATTGATCAATGTACAGGATTTGGGTACCTTTCAACGCTTCCTGAAATTGTGTGCGGGCCGGACTGGACAACTCCTCAATCTTTCCTCGCTGGCCAATGACAGCGGTATTACGCATAACACCGCCAAAGCATGGATATCCGTATTGGAAGCCAGTTACATCGTGCATCTGTTGCCACCGCATCACCAGAATTTCAACAAGCGCCTGGTCAAAACGCCCAAACTCTATTTTCTGGATACTGGTCTTGCCAACTGGCTGCTTGGCATCCAAAACAGCGAGCAACTGACTACCCATGTTCAACGAGGCGCCCTATTCGAAACCTGGGTCATCAGTGAATTGCTTAAAGCCCGATATAACGCGGGTGAAACCTCGAATCTTTACTTCTGGCGTGATCGTTCGGGACACGAGGTAGACCTGTTGATTGACCTTGGCACCCATCTGTCACCACTGGAAATCAAATCCGGGCAAACTATCAACAAGGATTATTTCAAGGGGCTTGAGTTCTGGCAAAAGCTGGCAAGTGATACCGCCGGAAAGGCATGGCTGGTTTATGGCGGTGACACCCGGCAGATACGTTCCGATGTCACTGTTCTGCCGTGGCATGAGCTCAATTCCGAGCAGCTTGTGAAATGAAACACCGGCCATCAGCCGCAATGATTCCTGCTCCTGTGGCAGCGGAAAGAAATTCAAGCACTGCTGCATGGACAAGGAGAACAACACGGCATCCGGTCGGGGCACGGAGGCCATGTCCGAACGCTTGCGTAAGGCGCTCGAAGGCAGGCAATTCTAATCACTGGAAGAAGCGCAGGCTGGCAATGGTGGAACCGGCTTCCCAGGAATTTCTGTGTCACGAGTACCGGGTGGAGGCCCTGCCGTTGCTGGGCCAGATCGTTCAATTTCAGTTCACCAGGTAAAGACACATGGCGAAAAAGCGCAAACAAAATGATCCGCTTGCCACCTTGCTGGAGACCGCACCGAAAACCAAACTGGTCGATCTGCTCGTCCGCGTGGCAGGCACGCGCCCCGATGTCCGCCGCGAATGCCTCGACTACCTGAACAGGCACACTGCCCTGTCTCCCAGCCACAAAAGACAGTCCGAGGGAGAAAAGCTGCTGGCCCTGTGGGCCGAACTCGCTCCGGATCTGGATGAGCTGGATGCATACGGCGGTGGCGATTATGACTTCGACTTCCATGTTTCGAGCCTGTTGCAGGAGATCGCACAGACCCTTTCCCGGAAAAAGACCGAAAAGGCTTACCGGCAACAACTTCTGGATAAGGTCCTGCCCTATATCGAGAGTGGCAATGCCGGCCTTGACGACGATCTCTACGATGTGGCCTATGCGGCATGTTACATCGACGACGATTGGCGGGCACTGGCGGAAGCCTTCGAGGCCATGGATGGAGACTGGAAACTCGACCATGCCCGCCGCATTTATCGCCAACTCGGTAACCGGGAAAAATATCTCGAACTGCGCCAACGCAAACTGGCCACCGGCACCGATTATTACGACCTCGCGGATTTCCACTGGAAGACCGGTGAGAAGCAGCAGGCCATGGAAGTCGCGGAAGAAGGTCTGCGCCAGGGAAAAGGTCGCATGGACGAGCTGCGCCAATTCGTCGCTCGGCGGGCCAAATCCGCCGGCAATCGCGAGCGCTACCTGGCGCTGCAGTTCGATCAGGCGATCGATCATCTGACCTGTGACAAGTACAAGGCGTTCCGGAAACTGTGCACGGCCGCCGAATGGAAATCTTACGAAGCGAAGATCCTTGCGCAGCTGGAGAACGCCTGGGACACGGAGCAGCTGCGGATCCGCATGCATCGCAAAGAACACGAGGAGGCGGTGGCCGTGCTGAGCCAGAGCCGCTATCCCCTGTACGGCTGGGACAGCGCCTATGAACTGCAGACCGCCAAGCGTCTGGAAGGCCGCTATCCCGAGGCGATTCTCAAATACTATCTATCCGGGCTGGGCAACCTCAAGCTCAATGCCCCGCGCAAGGAATACACCCGCAAGGCACAGGTAATGAAGAAGGTCCACCACGTGTTGGTTGATGTACTGCGCGATGCGC
The DNA here is from genome assembly GCA_964436585.1 of uncultured Halioglobus sp. Classification (GTDB taxonomy): domain Bacteria; phylum Pseudomonadota; class Gammaproteobacteria; order Pseudomonadales; family Halieaceae; genus JARRPM01. The sequence goes on from CAYTDW010000120.1 coordinate 4,237, forward strand.
CGCGCTGGCGCGACTTCGCCATCAAAGTCAAACAGGACAACATTAAACGTCCGGCTTTTCAAGCAGAGTTCGCCAAAGCCGTACCGGGTTGGCACGCGGTGAAATAGCACAACGGCACGCTTTTCGGAACTGGGGGTAGGCAACGATATCAACCGCACCGACCAGCATAATCACCCCACGCTAATTATTGTAATTCAATTGGTCATGAATTCCTGTCACTCCCACTCGATTATCAATAAGACTTTTTTATTCATTATTATCAATGACTTATTTTCCTGTTGAACGGCAATACCATGAAAAATACCATGCGCAGAAAATACTTCAAAATGCTCGAAAAAATTGCAGATTGAGCACTAAGACACAGCAAGCCGCCCAATACTTTCCTGTACACGGCGTGACCCCGAGCGTGTTTGCTGAACGCCAGCGCACTCGCTGTCGCAGTATGAGCGTTAGTATCCCCGTCGCTATTTTACAGGCTCGATCTCACTGGGCCGCCAGGTCTTGTTGATCCAGGGTTCCAGCGGGCCGTACATACGCAGGATAGCGAACCAGCTTTTGCCCGGCACGGTCTGCAGCCAGTTGTCCTCTTTACCCTGCGGCACCTTTGGCGCGAAATAGATGTCGTAGGAACCATCAGCATTCTTTTCCAGGCCTTTGTTCTGACTGCCAAGGGTCGGAAACCGTTGATCCGTCTGCAGCAGCGAACGTGTCTGGGTGTCATAGATCGTGACTGCCCAGAAATTGTTGACCGGCACATTGGGCGGCAGGTGTAACTTATAGGTTCTAGAGCCGTCGAACGCCTGCTTGTTGGCGTCCAGATAGGCAATACCGTAATCAGAGCCACTACCCGCTCGTGTCATCGCCATGGCCGGAGTGACGCCGGTCGCATTGTAGTAGAACAACACCCGCGCATCCAGGTTCATGGCGCCATCAGCAGTGAATGAGGTATTCTTATTGGCGTAAGCCATGGTCCAGGCGCTGTTGGTGTCGGGATATATTTCCACGCCGCTGATGCGCGGTTGGTAGGTAATGGCGCGCGCGGTGGCGGCACCGATGGTGGCGGCTTCAGTCAGCAGTTTCTGCATGCGTGCGTCGGGCTTGAACGGTTGGCCCTTGACGATACCGATGGCAGCCAGAGTGCCGCGCATCTCCGGTCCGATCGCATCGAGCGGCTCTTCCTGCACAACCTGATTGAGACCTTCGTAAAAGCTCAGATCCCGGGTTACGATCGTGCTATAGCTCTTACCGGAAAAATCGATGAACTCGGTGGCCGGCGGATTATCCGCCCTGGACAGTGGATAAATTTTAAGTCCGGACTTGATGTTTTCAACGGCTGGCGCCAGGCCTTTGGCGATCGAGCCTCGCAGGAACATCAGGTTGTGATGGGTGGGCAGTTTGACCACGAAATAGCCATCCGGCTGCGCGCCTGTGTAACCCGGAGGCAACAGCAGGTACTTGCCGCCCTTGCCCTGGTCGGGGCCAACCACGCCCATGTTCTCGACAAAGCGGAACCAGGCATCGTCGAGAAAGCCGAGCATACCCGGCGGCAGTTCGACCACCAGTGGGCTGTCAGCTTCCACATCAAGGTAAGTCAGGGCGTACAAGGTCGAGGTGTTGCCGGTCAGGTACAGGGATTCCGGCTGCAGCAGTTGCTCGGTGATGCTGACCTTGTTCGCTGTCGCGCCGATGCCGGCGTTGCCCATGCGCATGGCGTACAGCGATGCGGCGCCCGAGTTGTCGAGATATGCCTGAACGCCGCGCATGCGGTCGAGGTTGTCATAAAGCAGATCGATGGTGGGGTCGGTGGGAACGCCGTCGAAGAATTCCAGCTCGCCAGCTGCAGTAGCAACTTTATCGGGTATGGAAATTGCTTTTAGTTCTGCTGCGGAAACGTCCGCCCGCGTCGCCTGTACGCCAGCCAACGCCAGACCAATGGTTAGCAGACGCGTCGATCGATTGATTGTTGTCATATTGCTATTCTCACTTTGAAATTGTTGCGACAGCAGGTCATCGGAATGCATTGCCTGGCATGCTGTCGTTTGGCCGTGACTGCAACACTATTATACAAGGACAACACCCGGAGACTGTCGCCGCATCCCTGGCTGGCGTCGAGAAAGGTGCCGGGTCGGCAGATTTGCCGGAGGCCGATAGCAGTGCAAGCGAAAATCCATCGAATCTATTTTTTCCTGGGTGTTGGATCAGGGAACTTCCAGCTGCCGTCAGTAATCGCCTCCTCTGGCTCATACATCCGCACCGCATAATTCCAGCCTTTCATAATGGGCAGGCAGTTTTCAGTAGTTTCTGTGCAGCCGCCAAAACGTATTGTGAATGAACCATCTTCATTGGGTTTGGCGATCAGGTTATTTATATTGTAGGCGTGCAGTGCATTCTTCTGGAAATAGCCCTGCTCGTTGTACAGACTGATAGACCAAAAGCCTTTGACGGGAACGTCTTTTACGGTGAGTTCGTACTCACCGACAGGCAGGTCTGGTTGCACGTTGTAGTAAACGGCATCTCTATCCGGCAAGCCACCCCAGGCTGAAGCTGAACCGATCAGGAAGTGAACAGGGTCAACATCGGCTTTGGAGCCGAAGGTTTCTGTGTATCGCTTCAGGCCTTTGGCTAAGTCAAGAATAGGTTCAAGCGTCGCTTTATAGCTGGTCCTGTCATAATCAGGTTCGACAAACGCTTTGTTGGATTTTGCGATGATCTGAATCTGGTCCTGTAACTTGTGCGCTATTGCTAAATCTGCAGGATCTTCCGAGTCGGCCAGGGTGCGGATAACCAGGCCAACGTAGGGGGTGTCAAATTTATCAACGGTCAGTTCGTATGATCCGCCGCCGTAAAACACCTCGTTAACATAACCATCGTTGTTGA
>CAYTDW010000121.1:0-7053 GCA_964436585.1 uncultured Halioglobus sp.
GGGGTTCTTGTGGAGCCCCGTTGAAAGGCGCAGACTCCTTTGGTAGTGGTCTTCCGGAAATAATAATCAGCAGCATTGGGTGCGGTCTCCGGGCAGATAGTTCATCGATACGGACCCGCTCCCGGGATTCAGACGCAGAACAGAAGGACCTGCATGACGGGATCGATTCGGTTTGGCGATTGGGTGTGGGACCCGAATACCCTCGAGCTCAGGAACGGCGCGCACGTGGCGACCCTGGAGCCGCGGGTAGCCAGGCTGCTTGAGTACCTGATCACTCATCCCGGGGAATTGCTGAGCCACGACCGAATAGTCGACGCCGTCTGGGACGGGCGGGTCGTTTCCGACGAGGCTGTGCGGCGCGCGGTGTTCAACCTGCGCCAGGCGCTTGCCGGCGGTGGATCCGACAACTACATCCGCACTATTCACAAGAAAGGGTATGTCGCGACGTTTCCGCAGCATGCGGCGGCAAACCAGGAGTCGCCCCGGGCTGCGTCGAGCGGATTGTTGCCGGATACGGCGTCCGCCGGTCCTGTTAGTGCGACAGTACCGGAACCGCCCGCAGCCGCAGCCGCAGAACAAGCGGCCGCCGCCGGCGGGCTGCGATGGCCCATCCTCCTCAAAATAGCTGGCGCGCTCGCGCTGGTCGCGGCAGTGCTGGCCCAACTCGATCTCCCCTGGGAAGGCGCTCCCGGAGCACATCAGGCTCCGGCCTCCGCGGCGGCGCCTGCACCGATCGCCGTATTGCCATTTTTTAACTTCAATGAAGACCCGGACAGCGAATTCCTGGCTGACGGCCTGGCCGAGGAATTGCTTGGCACATTGGCACGCAATCCCGCATTGCGGGTCACGGCCCGCAGCTCGGCCTTCCAGTTCAAGGGGCAGAACCGCGATGTGCGCGACATCGGGCGGCAACTGGGCGTGCGCTACGTGCTGGAGGGCAGCGTGCGCCGGTTCGAGGACGGGGTACGGATCAACGTCCAGCTGGTGGATACCGAGAACGGCGGCCAGCTGTGGAGTGAGGCCTATGATCGCACGCTCGCCGACTGGTTCGTCGTCCAGCAGGACGTCGCGGTGGAGGTCGCGCGCGCACTGGATTTCGTGCTGCAGGAGGGCGACGGGGTCGGCGCGCGAAGTGGCGAAACCACCAGCGTGGAAGCACACCTCGAGGTGCTGCGCGGGCGGCAGCTCCTCGCCACCCGGTCGGTGGGAGATGCAGAGCAGGCTATCGAGCACCTGCAGCGCGCACTGACGCTGGACCCCAATTACGCCCTGGCGTACGCCAGGCTCACCGATGCCATTCTTATCCAGGCCGAGTCCACCACCGGCATTGCGGCGGCCCGCCCGGTGGTGGCGCCGCTGCTGGCCAGGGCGCTGGCCCTGGACCCGGGACTGGGCGAGGCCTACGCCCTGCGCTCGCAGCTGAGCGACGACCCCGTGGCAGCCGAGCGCGACCTGCGCCGCGGGCTGGAATTGAACCCGAGCTACGCGCGCGGCCATGAACTGCTTGCACAGCTGCAGGCCCGCTCTCTGTCGCAGATTGACCAGGCGGTGGAAACCATCGACAGCGCCATTGCACTCGATCCGCTCACCCCCGGCAATTACCACGCCAAGGCGGGGTTTATGATGACCCAGGGACACTGGGAGCAAGTGGTCGAGCTGAATCGCCGCGCGCTGGAGTTGAACCCGAATTTCCGCAGTGCCCTCTGGCAACTGGCTCAGCTGACTGCGGTCGAGGGCCGGTTCGCAGATGCCATCGGCTATGCCCGGCGGGCGGTGGCGCTCGACCCGCGCGCCGTCCCCTTGCGCGATCAGCTGACACTGCTGTACCTGGCTGTGGGTGATATCGAGGCGGCGCGGGCGGCAAACAATCCCGCCACGCCGTTTGGCGACCGGGCGATCCTCTGGGCTGAGGAGGAGATAGGGCAACTCATCGATGCGATCTACAACGGGCAACCTTTTGCGCCTGGGGAGACTGTCCTGATAATCGAAAGCCAGATTATGCTGAGGCAGGCTCTGTCGGATAAGGAGTATGGGCGTGCCCTGGCATGGTTTTCGCCCTTGCTGGAAGCGGGTGCACTGCCAGCAGGCGCGACCGGGTGGAAACTGTACGCCTACGCCAATCTGGCACAGCTGCTCAGCTTGAGCGGGGACACCGCTGCCGCGGCGCGTTTGCAGGAACAGATGGAGGAAAGGATGGCGGATCTCGAGTCGAGCTTTCCCCGGCATGCGCTGATTCACGCGCAAGTGAGGGCAATTCTGCTGGCACGGGCAGGGCACAGCAAAGAGGCCTGCGCCGCCCTTGAACAGGCCTATACGCCAAATCCCCGCCCTTTCTGGAAGGTGGTGATGACCAATCCGGCCTTCGACGGGATGCGCGCTACGCCCTGTTTCCAGGCGCTGCGAAGACGCATCGACAAGTACATTGCTGCCGAGCGGCTGCGTATCGATGCCATGGAGCGCGCGGAACAGGAGGCTAAGCCCACCCAGGCAAGCAGGGATCACAATGCGGACCCTGTCACCTGAACCCGACGCAGGAGGCGGCCCGCCAGTACCTCTGCATTGCACCAGGCACCTCCTGCTTTCCGCGGTCGCCGGTTTGGCATTGTTGCTTGCGGCAGATAGCGGGATCGCCGCACCTGACACAGCCACGGATAAGATCCTCGAGGAGATCCTGGTCACGGCGCGCCGGCGCGAAGAGTCATCGATAGCGGTGCCCATGTCGCTGACGCGGCTCGATGGCGCGATGCTCGATAGCCTCCAGTACCGCGACATCGAGCAATTTCTGAGTCTCAGCCCTGGTGTACTGGTTGCCGCCGGTGGTGATGGCGCCAGTTCGATGATCGCGATTCGCGGCGTGGTCAGCCCGGGCGAGTTCGTGGAGCCGGGCAATTCGGTCTATGTCGACGATATCTACGTGTCCGGCATGCGCACCGTGCTGCCGGGTTTCTACGATATCCAGTCGGTGCAAGTACTGAAGGGACCCCAGGCCGGACTTTACGGCCGCAACACCACCGGCGGCGCGGTAATCATTACGACCGGAAAGCCGACTGAAGAGCTTAGCGCTCGCCTAAATTCCAGCTACGCACAATACGACGCCAGGGCAGTGGACGGCACCGTCAACGTGCCGCTCTCGAATGTCCTGTGGCTGCGATCATCGCTCTGGTACAGCGATCGCGACGGCGGCTACTACCAGAGTCACCTCGTCAACCAGAACCTGGACGCCCGACGGGAGCGCGGTGGTCGCCTGACGATTGCGGTGATGCCGAGTGACCGCACCAGGTTTACGCTCACCACGGAAGTCGATGAAAAAAAGGAATCGGGATTTTCCAGCAGCGGCGGACTGGTTGCGGGCGCCCTTCTGGGCCCCGCCCCTTTGGCAGCGGAGTCCCGACGCAATGTGTTGCGCGATGACCCGGCCGGCCAAGTGCAGGACATTGCCGGTATCAACAGCAGGCTCGACTTCGACACGGCCGCCGGCACCCTGGTGGCCGTGGCTGGCTGGCGCGAGCTCAAGGTGCGGGAGCCGGGCTCGGACTGGGATGGTACTGCGTACGCCGCATCCTACGCGGATTTCCTGGCCGACCCCTCGACAGCGCTCGCCACGCCCTCGCCGCAGATCACAACACGCGAAGACCGCAACCAGGGGGTGAATGCCGACGTCCACTTTCTTACAGCCGATGAGGGTGCCGCGCTGCGGGCCCTGTTCGGGATCAATTACTTCGGCGAGGCCACGCGACTCTTCGACCAGGTCCTTCCGGTAGGTGATTTCGCAAGGATACTGGCCGCAACAGGCCGCAATGGCAGCGCCACGCGGCGTTTCCGCCAGGACAGTGCTTCCTGGGCCGGCTTTACCGAGCTCATATGGGTGCCCGCGCCATACTTCGAGATCACGGCGGACCTGCGCTACACCCACAACCGCAAAGATATTGACTCGCGACTATCGGCCAGCGGCTACTATTCAAGCACTGGCGGGTCCGCGGCGTCGCTTGATACCAGCGACACATTCAAAAACTGGTCGCCGGGTATAACCCTGGCCTACAAGCCCAACGAGGCGCTGACGGTTTACGGCAAATATGTTCGCGGTTTTCGCGCCGGCGGCTTCAACGCGCTGGTGAACGATCCCGCGCTGCAATCCTATGGTTCGGAGGAGTCCGAAAACTACGAGCTCGGGTTCAAGTCCCTGCTGCTCGATGGCCGGCTGGAACTCGGCGCCAGCCTGTTTTATCTGCGTGTCAATAATGCCTTGGTCCCACAATATGACCCCGGAATTATTGACTTCTTTCCGCTGCAGAATCCGGGCACCGCCGAGACTACAGGGCTGGAGTTGGACCTGGTATCGCAGGTCAGTGATAGATTTGCAGTCACAGCCTCCGCTGGGGCCTACGACTACAGCCTTTCGAATGGCGGTCTCGTGGGCGGCGATCAACGCCCATTCGCACCCGACTATACGGCGAGCCTGATCCTGGATTACCAGCTCCCGCTCACCCCCGCGCTAACCACCATCGCCACGCTGGGGTACCGGCACCGCAGCGGCGGCCGCGTGCCCGCCCTGACCTGGATCGACATGGATTCCTACAACCTGGTCGATGCGCAACTCGGTATTCGCTTCAACCGTGTACAGGTGGCCGGCTTCGTGCAGAATGCCCTGGATAACAAGTATGTCGTCAGCAATTACGGGCTCGTGGGAGGACAGTTACCCTACGTGGCCGCAAGCGGACTCGATCTTTCCACAACCCGCGCGCTTGTGCGCGACCAGGGTAGCGTCTTCGGCATCCGCCTGACTGTCACTCTTTGACATCGTGACGCTGAGAATTGGGTGCACAAAGTCTGTAACTCCATGATTTTAATTAACTAACAGAAAGCTAACAGATAAATAACAAATCCCTCCTGCTCGATCGGCAGAGCTGTGCTTCAATTCCTTCAAGCGCACAATTGCGTGGCTACTTTCAAGGAGAAAGGATGATGGCTACGAGAAATGGTATCTACCGTGCAGTGCTGTCACTTGCTGTGGTGGCGTTGGTCCTGTCGGGTACCGCCTGCAAGTTGCGGCTTACCGTACCCGAAGGTGGCCGAATCGTGTCGGAATCCGGTTCCTACAGCTGTGAAGCTGGCCAAACCTGCGAAATTGATGTGGTTGACGGTTTCTTCAATGAGACCTTCCGGGCGCAACCCGCCCCGGGTTATCGATTCCTCCGGTGGCAGCGGCGCGAGTTTGCCCTCTGCGGTGGTCTCAACACCCGATGTCCATTGAGTACATCATTTTTTCCTGGGACCGAGTTAATGCAGATCCTCGAATCGGACGCGATGTTCTTCCTTGATCCTGAGTTTGCATTGCGCGGCAGCTGGAGTGCCAGTGCAGCCATACCCACACCGCGCATCGGTTTCGGAGTCTGTGCCGCTCGAGGAAAAATTTATGCCATCGGTGGCTACGAACAAGCAGGCGCCCCGGGGTTGCGGACTGTGGAGGAGTATGACCCGACCACGGATCGATGGACTACCCGGGCGCCAATGCCCACGGGCAGGCGGTTCCTGAGCGTGAGTTCGGCCCTCGGCCGTTGCTATGCGATTGGCGGGGATGGTGGCGCCGGCCAACCGCCCTTACGCGTGGTGGAGGAGTACGACCCGGCGACCGACCGATGGCGTCGCCGGGCGGACCTGCCGGAGCCGAGGTCGGCCCATGGCTCGGCCACGTTGGGGGGAAAGATCTATGTCGTGGGCGGCGCTGACGTTGCGGAGGCCCCTGCATTTGGCCCTGCCATCCCTACCACGTTTGTCTACGATCCCAAAAGCGATGTCTGGAACAGCAGGGCGCAAATGCCTGTCGCCAGGCTGATGCTGGCGGTTACGGCGGTTGCAGACAAACTGTACGCACTGGGCGGAGTGCCAAGGGGATTCACCAGTGCTGAAGCAACCCTGCAGCAGTACGACCCCGATACCGACTCCTGGGTGCTGCTCCCGGACATGCCGACCACGCGGGCGAACCATATGGCCGCCACCGTAAATGGCAGAATCTATGTAATCGGGGGCCGCGACGGGTTTATCGGTTCTCCCACACCACCACCTTCCACAGTCTACGAGTTTCATCCCCATTCCGGCACGTGGGTGGCTCGCGCCGGGCTGCCGGACCCCAGGGTCTTTCTCGCCGGCGGCGTGTTGGGAACAACAATTTTCGCGGTCAGCGGTGCACTAGGGGTCGTAAACCCACACCCAGGTGTGCCGTCAGTAACCGAATTTCAGCCGTGAGGTTCTAACGGAGCCACAAGAGGACGCCACCCGACTCATGGCTGGCGGTCGGCAAAGTTGTGGCCTGACAACGGGTCGCGCGGCCTGGCCCTGGATTACCCGCGCGCTGGTACGCGACCCCGGTTCCGTCTTCGGAAGCCGCCTGACGGTCACTCTATAAGCCCGCGAAAGCACACCCTATCCCGTTGATTTAAAAGCCATAACAAAGGCATAACGTATAAATAACGGTTTCATTACACAGACTTGCTCCCGATCTGCTTTGATCCCTCCAGGCACAGAAAAAGTGCCTCACACGTTGCTCAAACCGAGAAGGAGATTCACATGAATAAGTTAGCCATGTTGATATGTTGCGCCGCCATCGGCCTGTCGTCCCACACGGGCACGGCGCTGGCCGGGGAGAAAAAGCCCACCATCGAGGGTGCCTGGGAGGTGGTCGTTACCCTGCGCTGGGATGGACCCGACTGCACTGTCGCGGAAGTCGTTCCCGAGGGTGGCGGCGCTAGCAATCCATTTCCCACTTTTTACACCTACCAGCAGGGAGGAACCCTGAGTGAGTATGGCTCCCGCTCATCGCCAGCTTATCGGAGCCCCGGCGTCGGCGTCTGGAAAGCGGCGGGGAAAAGCAAATCCGATGCCGGAAAATACGCTATTCGATACGCATTCCTCCTGTTTGACGGCAATCAAATGCGAAGCGCCAGGATCGATGTCAGCGGAGACATTTCCCTGACGGCGGGCGGTAATAAGCTGACGGGAGTTGCGCGCTACGTAGCTACTGACCTCAGCGGAAATACCTTGCCGTATTGCGCGACG
>CAYTDW010000122.1:0-7045 GCA_964436585.1 uncultured Halioglobus sp.
CGATCTCACCCGCGACCAGGCCCATATCAGCTTTGAGGACGTGACCGCCACCGAGGTCAGCGCCGATGGCCTGGCGGCCCTGGAGCAGGCGCTGCCGGCCATCTGGACGGTGCTGGCGGCCGATATGGTGGGTGCGGCGGAGTGGCAATTGCAGACCACAGTGGATTACGTCGGCACCCGGCAGCAATTTGACCGCCCCCTGGGCTTTTTCCAGGCGGTAAAACATCCCCTGGTGAACGTGATGCTGCAGATCGACCAGGCCAGGTCACTGGTATACAACGCAGCCTGCGCCATCGACAGCGAGCCCGGTAGGGCGGGGCAGTACGCCCACATGGCCAAGGCTTCCGCCAGCGAGGCCGCGGCGTTCGCCTCCAGTCGCTCGGTACAGTTGCACGGCGGCATCGGTTTTACCTGGGAGTGTTTTGTCCACCTGTACTTCAAGCGGCAGAAACACAGCCAGCTGTTGTGGGGCGACGCCGCCTGGCACCGGGCGCGGCTGGCGGAAATCGTGATCGGGCCGCTGGCGCGGACCGGCGCTTGAAGCGACTGGAGCAGGCGCGGAAATTATGAACTGGAAAAGCATACTCGCCGTCGTCGCGGCCCTGGTGCTTGGCTTCGGCGTGCTGGTGCGCATCGCCACCCGCCCGCCGGAGCCGCCGGCACAGCAGTTGTTCATCAACGGCACCGTGCTGACGATGGATGCGGATAACCGGATCGTCGAGGCGCTGGCGGTGAGGGACGATCGCATCGAGGCGGTGGGCAGTACCGGGGAGATCATGGCGCTGGCTGAGGAGGGGGCCGAGGTCGTTGACCTGGCCGGGCGCACCCTCATGCCCGGTTTCATCGATGCCCACGGGCACTTTCCCGGCTCCGGCCAGAGGGTGATTGCCGCGGATCTCGGCAGCCCGCCGGTCGGCACCGTCACCACGATGGGTGAACTGCTCGCCGCGCTCAGCCAGCGTGCCGAGTTGACGCCCGCCGGCGAGTGGGTTTCGGGATTCAACTATGACGACACCCTGCTGGCGGAGCGGCGCCATCCCACCCGCGCCGAGCTGGATAGCGTATCCACGAATCACCCGGTGGTGGCGACGCACGTGTCCGGTCACATGCTGGTCGGCAACAGCCTTGCGCTGGCGGCAGTGGGTATCGATGCCAGTACGCCGGATCCGGAGGGTGGCGTAATAGGGCGCATAGCGGGATCCCGCGAGCCCAATGGCCTGTTGGAAGAGACTGCCCGCCTCGACATTCTGACCAAACAGCAGGATATCGGTGTCATGGCCGCCTATCGCATGTTCAAGGCGGCGGCCCTCGAGTATGCCGCCCGCGGGGTGACCACGGCCCAGTCCGGCTGGACCAGCAAGAAGATCGCTACGGGCCTGTCCGTGTTCAGCAGGCTCGGCGTGGTACCCCAGCGTCTGGTGGTGTTTCCCGCCGAGAGTGAATTCGGCGAGGCGCTGCTCAATGGCGATTACGAGCCCGGGGACTACCGTACGGACCGCATGGTGATGGGCGCGGTAAAACTGGTGGCCGATGGCAGTATCCAGGGTTACACCGGCTACCTCAGCCAGCCTTACCACACGCCCTATCACGGTGACGCGACTTATCGCGGTTATCCCGCCATTCCCCGCGACAAGCTGTTCGCCCAGGTCCTGGCCCTGCACAGGGCGGGCTACCAGCTCGCCATTCACGGCAACGGCGACGCCGCCATTGAGGATATCCTGGATGCGTTCGAAGCGGCCCAGCAGGCGCACCCGGTGGCAGACCCGCGCATGATCCTGGTCCACGCGCAGATGGCGCGGGAGGACCAGATCGCGAGGATGAAGGCATTGGGCGTAACCCCCAGCTTCTTCAGTGCCCACACCTGGTACTGGGGCGATCGCCACCGGGATATCTTCATCGGTCCCGAGCGGGCCGCGCTGATCAGCCCGGCCAGGTGGGCCCAGGACCACGGCCTGCGCTTCAGCTCTCACCTCGATACCCCGGTGACGCCCATGCTGCCCCTGCAGGCAGTCTGGAGCCAGGTCCACCGCGCCACCTACGGCGGGGATGTACTGGGGCCCGGGCAGCGCATTGCCGTGATGGACGCCCTGCGCGCGGTGACCATCGATGCGGCCTGGCAGGTGTTCCAGGAGGGCGAGCTGGGTTCCCTGGAGCCGGGAAAATATGCCGACCTGGTGGTGCTCTCGGGCAGCCCCCTGGACGACCCGATGGGGATGCGCGAGCTCGAAGTCGAACAGACCATCATCGGCGGCGCCACTGTCTACCGCAAGCCGTGAAGAGTTTGTGGCCGGCGGCGTGGACACCTGCCGGCCATTCCGATATAAATGCTCAAACGGCTTAAGTGAAAAACAGGCTTATGCTGTTTTCAGCTGTCAGGGGAACGAGCCGTAATCTATGTACCGCTATAATGTCGACAACGCCGTAACCTACACCTCGGAAGATTTCGTGCTCTTCAGGGAGTCGCCCTTCGCCTGCTGGATGGAGCGGCTGACGCTTGAAAATCCCGAGCACGGCGTGCCTGCGGATGCCGGCAGCCTGCCTCCCGTTGACAGCACGGAGCGGCAGGACGACATGGCCGACACCCTGCGCGCCGAAGGCAAGGATGTCCGCCTGATCGACTGGGACGCGGACGAAGCCGGCCGCCGCAGTGCCACCCTCGATGCCATGCGCAGGGGCGTCGATTTCATCGTCAACGGCCAGCTCGCACTGGGGCCGCTGTCCGGGGCGGCCAACCTGCTGGTGCGCACCAGCGGCTATTCCGAGCTCGGTGATTTCCTTTACCTGCCCTGTGAGACCCAGTCCACGAGCTCGCCGCACTCGGCGTTTCGCCTGTGTTTCCTGGCCGACCTGCTGCACAGCCTGCAGGGCCAGCTGCCGCCGCAGATGCTGATCATCCGCGGCGGTGATGACCTGGTGCCGCTGCAGACCGACCGCCATATCTACCATTACCGGGCCGTCAAGCAGCGCTTCATGGAGGCCATGCGCAATTTCCGCAAGCACCGCATGCCGGACCCGGCAGCCTCCGTGCATTTTGGGCGCTGGTCCGATTGCGCCCATGAGGTGCTCAAGCAGCGCCTGCTGCGGGAAGATCAGTCGGCGGCCATCGGTGGCAGTGATGCTGAACCTTACGCAGAGCCGCTGCGCCGGGCGGTTGGTGCCAGCGACAGCGGTGGCGATTCCTATGACCCGGACGATGTGGTCCGGCCCGAGGCTGCCAGGGCGGAACCGGCGGTTATCGAGGCCCGTGACGGTCCCGGCGCCCCCGCTGATTTTACCCTGGCGGAGCAGGCGCGCAGGCTGCAGCCCGGCACCTACAAAGCCGGTCCCGGCGTCTATCGAATCGGGCGACCCCGTCCGGCGCCAGCTCCCGCTGCGGCCCCGGTGCGGGAGGTGGCAGGTTCCGAGCCGTCTGAGCCGCCGCTATCCCTGCGCGATACCCTGCAGCCGCCACTGGCGCCGACCGGGGAGATGGCAGTGGAACCGATGGCCAGGCCGCAGTACAACCGGCGGGCATCGGATGCAGCCCTGCAGAACCTTGAATTCATTCGCAGCGCGCCACCGCCGCAGGATACCGGGCGGGACACCACGCCGGCGCTGGCGCCGCAAGCGACCATTCCGGCACCGGCGCCCAGCCTGAGGGATCCGCGTGCCCGCAAGCCTGATGCGGACAACTTCACGGCGCTTGCGGCCCCGGACCCCGAACTGCCCAGGCTTGCCAGCTGGTCCGCCGTCGACATGGACGACACCCATGTGGTGTCACCGCCGCCCGGGCTGACTACGTCCGGTATGGATCTTGCGGTGGATATCGGCTTCGAGGTTGAAGACATCCGGCACGGCTTCGGCCAGGCGGCGACCGAAGCGCAGGCGGCGCCCCGGCGGCGCCCCTTCAGCGACGGTATTTTCAGTGACGGGCCTGTTGCCGGGGAGGAACCTGGCGTGGGCCGCTTCAGCGACAGCCTGATGACCAGCGACCACTACGAACCCTGAGCGCCCGCCCCAAAGGTAGTGTTCAGCTGCCTGGGGCCCGCAGCGCTGGGTCCGATGGTCCTGCCCGATAGGTCTGCAATGCCTCCATCAGGGCGCTGCGTTCCAGCGCTGTCTCCCGGGTTGAGGCCATCAGGTGGGTCGTGCGCGGTACCCGATCGAGAAACAATTCGCCACTGACCCTGGCCGCCTCCATGGCAGTAGCCAACCAGACGATCGTGTCGGCCCCCTGCTCAGGGGTGCGCAGCAGCGGCCCCGTCAGGCGATTGAAGGTCGGCAGGGCAGATTCCACGCCTGGTGTCCTGGCCCAGCCAGGGTGCATGGCATTGACCACGATATTGTCAGCCTCCCATGCCTGCGCCCACAGTTGGGTGACAATCATCAGTCCCCGCTTGGCCCTGGCATAGGCGACGCTGCCGGAGTAGGCGTCCGGCGGTGCTTCCAGGCGTTCGAGATCGAGCCGCTGGCTGTACATTCCCCCCGAAACCACATTGATTACCCGGGCCGGCCCGGCCCTGGCCAGCAAGGGTTTCAGGCCCTCGGTCAGGCGGAACGGACTGAGCAGCAGCAGGGCAAAGCTCCGCTCCAAACCTTCGGAGGTCTCCTCCCTGGGGTTGAACAGGGCGCCGGCATTGTTGACCAGCACGTCTATCGGCTTGCCGCTTCGCACCATGCGCCTGACCAGTCGATCCACATCGGCCATCAGGCTGAGGTCGGCGATCTCGATATGTATGCGGCTGTTGCCGGTATCGCGCTCGATGGCTTGTTGCAGTTCAAGCGCCTTGCTTTCGTTGCGGATGACCAGCGTGAGTTCCGCCCCGAGTTCAGCCAATCGCCGCGCTGCGGCCAGGCCAAGCCCGGCGCTGGCGCCGGTAATCACCACATGCTTGTTACCCATCCAGCGGGATACCGGCAGCCAGCGCTTTTTGCTTCTGGTGTAGCCGAAGCGGGTGAAATCGGCGATAGCGGGAACGACCAGCCGTTGTCCCCAGCGGCCCGCGCGTGATAGCACCGGCGCGGGAAAGTTGTCTTCCAGGGCGCGTTTGAGGCCTTGCACCGAGTCGTAACCCATCCTTTCCAGGCCTTCGCGGAAGCGGCCGGCCAGGGCGTCCAGGCGTGCCTTGAAGGTGAACGTGGCCCGATAATCCAGTTGCGTGCCGGTGGCGGTTTCGGTGAAGCGTATTTCATCGTCCACATCAAACAAGCGACCGCTGCCGTGCAACTTCAGCAATTTGCCCGGTTCGTGGTGCGTCAGGGTGTAACCGAGTTTGACACTGCCCAGGGGGAGTCGGCAGATCACTGCAAAACGGGTGCCGCTGCCTATGGGGCCGCTGCTGCGCTTGGTGGCGGAGATGACGGTGCTGTCCCATTGCTCGCTGGTGCGAAAGTCAGCGAGGTAGGCGAAAGCCTCCTCAACCGGACGGTTTACCTCGATTTTCTCGTGCAGTGTAATCATCTGTCCCTGTTCCGCGTGTGCCTGGCCTTGCTACGCAGCACGCCGCCCGTCGGCTCAGTCCTCCTCCACCCACACCTGGCGCAGGGGCTCGCCGAAATCATCGTAGATGACCTTACGCCTGGGCTGCGGCAAGCGGCTGCGCTTGCGCAGGGGCTGCCGCCGCAGGTTCAGCGCCCGTCTCGCCTCTATGGCCGCTATGACTTCCGGGACGGGAGTGCGCGGCAGGGGCGGTTCGGTGAACAGCCTGCGGTTCAGGAACAGGGGAGCGTCATCCGGATTTTTCCCGCTGACCCCCGCCGGAATCTCCGCCACCTCGCCCCCCTCGCTCAGGAAACGCTCGGTTTCCTGCCGCAACTCCGCCCGCACCTCCTCTTTCGATACAGGTTTTTTCAAAATAACCTGCTCCAGGTCCAGTGATTCAAACGGCCCAGTATAACGCCCCGCCGCAACAATTACAGGGTAGCCCCGGGCGCCGCGGTGATTGCCCTGCGCAGGCGCGCGCCCGGGCCTGTTTCCTGCAAGCTGACCTGCCCGTCGACGACATCGATACCGAGGCTCGCAAAAATCGCCGCAAAGGGCGGTACGGTCGTGGAGGCCGCTACCTCGTCATAGAGGCTGCGAAACAGCACCAGGCGATTCAAATCATCCAGTCGGGCCACGATTTCCGGCACGGACAGTCGATCCTCGGCACAGCACTGGTTGAGCTTTTCCAGCGCCGCATCCAGGCTCAGCCGGCCCCCTGACTGCAGCCGCAGGCGGGTGTCGGCGGCCAGGAAATACCAGGCGCCGCTCCAGTAGACGCGCATGAATCCGCCGTCCTCCCGCAACCTGTCGCTAACCCGGTGCAGGGGCTGGCCGTCGAACCTGTTCTCCGCCAGGCCGCGCCGGAAGCCCTGGTAGAGCTGCTGCCACATTTCCTGCTCGCTGATCAGCCCGGCCCGGGCCTGCAGTATGTTCTGGTAGTAACTCGCCAGGCCTTCACTGAACCAACTGTCACCCCAGCCCCGGTAGGGAATCAGCAGGTGGGCCAGTTCATGGTAGCTGGTCCAGGCCCGCTGCAATTCCCCTGCCGTGGCGGAGGCCGCGGTAAAAAACTCGACCCGGACGGTGTCGTCGCGCCGTACCTGCGCCCAGGGAATGGGGTCGATGCTGCTGGCAGAGGTGGGGGTTATGCTTATCTGCCAGCGCCGCATGGGCCAATGGCCGTAGACCTGCCGCAGCGCGGCGGCGATGTAGTCAACCCACTCAAGCAGTTCGTCGCGCATGGCCGGCTTGAACTGGGAGCTGATCAATATCTCGAGCCTGCGGCCATCCTCCAGCCGCAGGTGCCGGGTGCTTTCAGCGTCAGAGGCCCGCAGTGACAGACAGGCGAACGATAGCACTGCAGCGAGCAGCAAGCGGACCCGGGCCTGTTTCACCGCGCTCAGGCTGGTCCGGGCGGCGGCTGGCTGGTGGGGCCGAAGCCGGCGAGCTCCGCCATGCGGGTGAACAGTTCGAACACGTCGGTCGTTGCAGCAGCGTCGCTGAATTCGCGGTAGAGGGAATCGACATTGACCGCGATTCGCTCCGGGTCCGACCAGGCGGAGTACTCCCGCAACTCGATAT
>CAYTDW010000123.1:0-7021 GCA_964436585.1 uncultured Halioglobus sp.
CTGGCGCTACAGGGCAAGCGGGTGGTGAGGCTCAAGGGGGGTGACCCGTTTATTTTTGGCCGCGGCGGTGAAGAGATAGAACTGCTGGCGGCAAACGGCATTCCCTTCCAGGTGATCCCCGGTATTACCGCCGCCAGCGCCGCCGCCTGTTACGGTGGCATTCCCCTGACCCACAGGGATTACGCCAGCAGCGTGCGGTTTGTTGCAGGGCACCTCAAGGATGGCACCGTGACGCACGACTGGGGAAGTTTCCAGTCTGAATCCGAAACCCTGGTGTTCTACATGGGACTGGCGGGCCTACCCATTATCTGCGCGCAACTGCAGCGCCATGGCCGCGGCGGCGATACTCCTGTTGCCCTGGTGGAGCGCGCCACCACCCCCGAACAACGGGTGCTCACCGGCACCCTCGCCACCATGGCGGCTATCGTGCAGCGCGAGCAACCCCGGGCCCCGACGCTGATCATCGTGGGTAATGTTGTGCGCCTCCATGCCAGGCTGGCGTGGTTCGGGGAGGACTAAGGAAGGGGCAAGCCCCGTTTTACAGCCTGCCCCTCTTTTCGGGTATCGGGGAACGTCGCTGCCGGCTCACCCGGTAAAACGGGGCGGGGCCCTCCTGCCTCTCGCGACGTACCGTACATCCTGTACATAAAAAACCCGGCGATTGCCGGGTTTTCTGCAAGCAGCAAAGCGAATCTATTTCGGCGGATCCGCCAGCGGCGCACGCGCGGCTAAGGAGCGATCCTTCAGCAACACGACATCCACCAACACATTGGCTGCCTCGGTGAGAAGCACATCCGGCTCGTCACTCTTTGCGTCGTCCTCAACGACCAGATCGGGATCCTCGCCGTCGACCAGTTCTTCTTCCAGAGACGCCAGGGGTTCCTCGCCCTTGGCCTTGCGGCGCTTGTTCTCAATCTGCAGGGCCTTTTGATCCTGACTGTCACGCAGGGCGATCCGCGCCACTTCATTCAGCGGCAGCTCCTTGATTTCGCCGGCTTCGCGGGCCATTTCTACCTGGTCCTCGAGGTAGACGAAATCCGGGTTGCCTGCACGGCGCTCCACATACATGGCGGTGACGCGGGGAACGATGGTGGACAGGTCGTTGTAGCGCTGGTGCCGCACGGGATTGATCTGGTCCCAGTTCAGGGCGTGGTCGAGGGCACTCTCGCCAATTTCTTCATCGTCGTAGATCGCGGGAAATTCCACGTCGGGCACCACGCCGCGGTGCTGGGTGCTGTCGCCTGAAATCCGGTAGAACTTGCTCTCGGTGATCTTCAACTGGCCTTCCGTCAGGGGAATCAGGGTCTGCACGGTACCCTTGCCGAAGGAGCGGTCGCCCACGATAAGCCCGCGCTGGTAGTCCTGGATGGCCCCGGCAAAAATCTCCGATGCGGACGCGCTCAGGCGGTTGATCAACACCACCAGCGGCCCGTCGTAGTAGGTGCTCTTGAGGCGCTTGCCGTCCCGCCATACCCGGCGCGATGAATGGCGGATCTGTACCGTGGGGCCGTACTCGATGAACAGCCCGGTCAGTTCATTGGCTTCCTGCAGGGAACCGCCGCCGTTATTGCGCAGGTCGATAACGATACCTTCGACGCCCTCTGCCTGCAGCTCCTGCAACAATACTTTCACATCCCTGGTGGTGCTCTTGTAATCCTCATCGCCCCGGCGCATGGCGTCGAAGTCGATGTAGAAAGCCGGTATGTCGATGACCCCGACCTTGATCTTGCGGTCGCCATCGGGAATTTCCAGGACTTTCTTCTGGGCCGACTGCTCTTCCAGCTTCACCTTGTTGCGGACGATGGTAATCGTCTTGTGCTCGTCGGCAGCCTTGGACTTGGCGGGGATAACTTCGAGGCGGACGGTGGAGTCCTTCGGTCCGCGGATCAATTCCACCACCTCGTCCAGGCGCCAGCCGATGACATCCTCGATCGGGCCGGATTCACCCTGGCCAACGCCGATGATGCGGTCGGCCGGCTTTAACTCCCCCTGTTTGTCAGCGGGACCCTTTGGCACCAGGCTGGATACCTTGGTGTATTCGTCTTCCTGTTGCAGTACCGCGCCGATACCCTCCAGCGACAGGCTCATATTGATATTGAAGTTTTCCGAACGGCGCGGGGACAGGTAGTTGGTGTGGGGATCGTACAGCTCGGTCAGCGCATTGGCATAGATCTGGAACACATCCTGGTTATTGTACTGGTCCAGGCGTTTGAGCTGATTGGTATAGCGCTTCAGCAGGGTGGGGGTAATTTCGTCGGCAGGCTTCTTGGCCAGCTTCAAGCTCAACACTTCGTTCTTCAGCCGCTTGCGCCAGCGGTCATCCAGCTCTGCCTCGGTTGCGGCCCACTCCCATTCGTCTATATCCAGCGGGTAGCTTTCGTTCACGGTGAAGTCCATTGCCGCTACCTGTTGCGGCAGGGTATCGACCATGCTCTGCATACGACTTTGCAGCCGTTCCTGGAACCGGTTGAATATGTAAAAGCCTGCCTCGAGGTTGCCCTCGTGCAGCTGTTCATCCATTGCCGTGCGGTACTTCTCGAAATCGGCCAGATCGGCAGTCGTGAAAAACATCTTGCCGCCATCGAGGCTCTCGATATAGCTGTCCAGGTGCGCGGACGACATGGCGTCGTCGTAGCTATGCTTGGCGTAGTGGCGCTCCTCCAGCTGGTCGATCAACTCCACCATGGTCGCACTCTCGCCTTCACTGGGTTCTATGGCCGCCCAGGTGGACAGCGACAGGCAGTAAAGCAACAGTGCGGACACCACCGTCGACACGGACGGCTTCAGCTGATACATAAGATACAAGAGTTTCTCACCTGATATTGAAAACAGTTGCCAAGTGTAACCTTGAGTCGCCCCGGGTTAAACAGCATCACTATAGATAACCGCAGATTAGGAAAGTTCGGCCCGGGCCGGCAATTATTTTGCGCAGATGCGCGCCGCGTTCCCGAGGTTCACCGACGCTAGCCTGGTCGCGCCAGGCGCTCGCCCGGGGCGACCGTCGGAATCGGCCCCGAAAAAACTCAAGTAATTGAAATTTATAGCAAATCAAGCATCGTGCCAGCGCGCATCACGCGCCGGCACGACGCGGCCGGGGAGGGGGCTAGTGGCGGTGAAAGATCGCAAAAGCTTCCCGCTCCAGTTGTTCCCGGTGGTCGGGATGGGCGATCGCTATGAGTGCAGAAGCGCGCTGCCGCAGGTTCTTGCCGTACAGGTAGGCCACCCCGTACTCCGTGACCACGTAGTGTACATGTGCCCTGCTGGTGGTGACACTGGCACCAGGTTTGAGGTGGGTAACGATCTTGGACTGGCCGTGACTGGTGAGGGAATTCAGGGCGATGATGGGTTTACCACCCTGGGAAAGCGCCGCACCGCGGATGAAATCAACCTGGCCGCCCACACCCGAGTACTGGCTGCTGCCCAGTGAGTCGGCACATACCTGGCCGGTAATATCGACCTCCAGCGCGCTGTTGATTGCCGTCACCCTGGGATTGGTGCGGATAATCGAGGTATCGTTGACGTAGGAAATGTCCCGCATTTCAATCATCGGGTTATCGTCGACGAAGTCGTACAGCGCCCGTGAGCCAACACAGAAGCCGGCGACGAGTTTGCCCCACTGCTTGAATTTTTTCCTCCCGGTCAGGGCGCCGCTCTCAACCAGTTCAATTACCCCGTCGGAGAACATCTCGGTGTGCATGCCGAGATCCCTGTGACCCCGCAGGGAGCGCAGGGCGGCATCGGGGATGGCGCCGATGCCGGTTTGCAGGGTGGCGCCGTCCTCTACCAGTTCAGCGATAAAAGCGCCTATTCTGTTCTCGATCGGGGAAGTGGGCTGCGGCTGTACCTCGACGATGGGATCGTCACACCGCACCAGTGCGTCCATCGCTGATACGTGGATGATCCCGTTACCGTGGACGCGGGGCATGTTCGGGTTGACCTGGGCGATGACATGCTTCGCTTTCTCGATTGCCGCGTTGGTGATGTCAACGGAAACGCCCAGCGAGCAAAAACCGTGCTTATCAGGCGGGCTGACCTGCACCAGCGCCACGTCCAGCGGCATCTTCCCAGTGCGGAACAGGCCGGGAATCTCGCTGAGAAACACCGGTATGTAACTGGCCATACCGGAGGCTACCGCGGCGCGGGTGTTGGCACCGACGAAAAAGGTATTGAGATGAAAGATCCCGTCATACCTGGGATCGAGGTAGGGTGCGGAGCCTTCGGTATGGATGCTGACCAGTTCAACCCCCTGCAGCACATTTCCCCGCGCAGTCAGGGCATTCACCAGCAATTGTGGTGTGGCGGCGGCGCTGTGGAGAAAGACCCGCTCTCCGGACTTGATGTTTTTCACTGCCTCTTCGGCGGTCACGTAATTGGGTTTTTGCATGGGCTGGAGTGGATAGTCCCGGTTTCGTCGAGATGGGCCGCCAATGTTACCCTGTTTGCCTGACTCCAGGGGAGACTAACTATGAACTGCGATTGCTGCGCGATAAAAAACCTGATCTACCAGTATGCACACCACATCGACAACGGCGACCTGGACAGCGTCGCGGCCATGTTCGATGCGGGCAGGATCATTGCCGTGGATGCACAGGGACGGGAGACAGGCATAGAGGGGAGGGCGGCGGTGCTTGCCTTGTACCAGTCATTCACTCGCATTTACGCTGACAACAACACGCCGCACACAGTCCATATGACGACGAATGTAGTGGTGGAGGTAGAGGACGCCGGATCACGCGCGAGTGCGACATCAAGTGCTGTGGTATTCCAGGCAGTGGAGGAGTTTCCGCTGCAGCCCATTATCGCCGTGCGCTATCGCGATACCTTTACCCGAGGGAGCGCCGGCTGGCGCTTCGAGCAGCGCAGGATAGATACGCGCCTCACCGGCGACCTGAGCCGGCACCTCCTGCGCCAGCCAGGCTAGCCGGGGCCGCAACGGGCGCGGCCCTACACCAGGCCCCGCACCGGAATCAGCGCTCCATGAATGGCACTGGCTGCCGGGGACGCCAGAAAACAGATCACCTCCGCCAGTTGCGCCGGCGAGACCCAGCGGGAAAAGTCCGCGTCCGGCATATCCTTGCGATTCTGCGCCGTGTCGATAATGCTTGGTAGCACGGCGTTTACGTTTACGCCCTTGTGCTTGAGTTCCTCTGACAGGCTTTCCGTGAGTTTCATGACCGAGGACTTGGCGCAGCAGTAGGCGCTCATGGCCGCCTGCCCGGACAGCGCCCCCAACGCGCCGATATTGACGATGGCGCCTCCGCCACCCGCTAGCAGCAGCGGCACTGCGCCCATGGTCGCGTTGCGCAAGGTGTCAACGTTGAGCCTGAACATACTGTCCCATTGGCGGGAGGAGGGGTCAGAAGCCTGGTCACCCATGGCAAAGCCCCCCGCTATATTCAACAAGGCGTCGACCCTGCCCAGAGCGGCGAAGCAATCCAGCGTTGCCTGGCGGTCCAGCAAGTCAAGTTTCAGGTACTCATCGGTATTCGCCATTGCGGTGGCGCCGACAATATCCAGCCCGATCACGTAGGCCCCGCACTGCCTGGCCTTCGCAGCGGTGGCCTGGCCCAGTGATCCTGCGGCACCCGTGATGACGACTCGCGAGTTTTTCAACATATGACTGACCACGCTCTACTGATTTCGTACGCATTCTAACCGATACAGCCAGGCCAGGAGAGGGCCCCCGGTTCAGGATTTTCCCGGAGTCGGCCGCGACCCCCAGCCCCAGCTGTGGACAACTGTGTGTCCATATTTAATATTTAACATAATATATATTATGCGCATATGTGGATAAGTATCCCGGGGAAGGCTCTTGGCGGAAAAGCCCTTGAAAATAGCCTCTGCCCTCAATTCGGCTGATTGACGAAGCCCAGGCACGGCGATGCATGGCGTGAGTAAACGGCGGCCCGGCCACAGTTCACCAACAGTGGCCAGGCCACCCGCGAGAACGTACTTGATGAAATGGTTTCGGCAGGCTGCCGGCGTGGTACTGACCTATCGCGGTCGTTTGGAATCGTTTTGTGACTCTTCGGCACACAGACACCACAGCGCGGGTCAACACCACTGGAATGGGGTTTCGCTCACCACGTTACGGTCACTTGGGACTGGCAGCCTCCCGGGCTGGACCAGGCTTGCAGATTGCATCCCTTACAACTACTTGCATAGATAGCTGCAGTACTTCGCGACCACGCAACGACCGGAAAGCTTACTGATAATATAATTATGTTAAATATATTCCTGCGTCCACGTCGACGCCTGAAGCTCCTGCGAGGCCCACATATACTTTGTCCTCTGACTCCCGGCGAAAGATCACTCCCGGTCGGGTGAGTCGCACCCCTCGACCTGCCGCAACTTGCGATACAGCGATCGCACGCTGATACCGGCGATGGCGGCGACGGCCTCCCGGTCATTGTTGTGCGCCTGCATGAGCTGCTGCAGGTGGCGCAGCTCCAGCTCTTTCAGGCTGAGGTCCCGCTCCTCGGCCGCTTTCGCAGGTGTTTCCTGGGATGTCCCCAGGGCCTGCCGGATGACCGACGGGTCGAGCACGTTGGTGTTCGCCAGCACCATGGCCCGGCTGAGGATATTGCGCAGCTCGCGGATATTTCCCCGGTAGCGATGGGCTTTCAACAGGGCCAGCGCCGATTCGGTGAGGTGGAATGTCTTGCCCCCCTGCCCCGGTCCGTCCTTCAGCATCGTGCGCGCCAGCAGGGGCAGGTCTTCGGCGCGCTCCGCCAGCGACGGCAGTCGAATCGGGAAAACATTGATGCGGTAGTACAGGTCCTGCCTGAAGCTCCCCTCCTCCACCATCCGCTCCAGGTTCTTGTGGGTGGCGCACACCAGGCGAAAGTCGGCCTGTTTGACCTGGCTGCTGCCGACCGGGCGGTAGGTGCCGGTCTCGATCAGGCGCAGCAACTTGACCTGCAGGGGCAACGGTACATCGCCAATCTCGTCGAGGAACAGCGTCCCGCCGTGGGCGGCTTCGGCGAGGCCCTGGCGGGTATAGTTGGCGCCGGTAAACGCC
>CAYTDW010000124.1:0-6951 GCA_964436585.1 uncultured Halioglobus sp.
AGCAGGGTACCGTTGTTCGGGGTTCTGGCCCTGTGCGTCCTGGCCGCGATTGGGGCAGCGGCTTTCATTGCGCTGCGGTTCACCCGGACGCTGGACTCCCAGCTCAACAAGGTTATATCCGCTGCCGACGTCAAATCGCCCCTCGAGCTGAATATTCCCGGCCTGGTTTCTATTGCCAAGCAATTGCGGCGAGCCACGCTGCGCTCCCTGCGCCAGAGCGGCGCAGGGTCACTGGCCGACATACCGCAACCCAAGGTGGAAATCCTGCCCCGAGACGGCAACGACCTGACTAACCCCATGTTCCAGTCAGGCAGTATTCTCGATGATGACAATGCGGATGGTACAGATCTGGACCTGAACCTGACCCGGGGCGACCAGGCTCCGGGTCGCCCGGCAGTCAGAATCGGCGGCTTTCCGCACCACATCTTCCGGGCTTACGACATTCGCGGCAATGCCAAGTCAGAACTCACTGACGAGATGGTCGCCCGCATCGGCAAGGCTGTGGGCACTATAGCCGGGGAAATGGATGAGCAAACCCTGATTGTCGCCTGCGACGGCAGGAAATCCAGCCCGCGCATCAAGTCGACCCTGGTCAAGGCATTGATGGAAAGCGGCCGGGATGTTATCGATATCGGCCTGGTACCGACACCCCTGATGTACTTCGCCACCCGTCACCTCAATTGCCGGTCCGGTATCATGATTACCGGCAGCCATAACCCGGGCGACGACAATGGCATGAAGATTGTGCTGAACCAGAAAACCATTGCGGCCGGCGGCATTCAGCAAATCCAGGAGCGGGTGATCGAGAACAGGTTCAGCACCGGCAGCGGGCGCATGATTCGCGAGAACGTTGTCGCTGACTATACCGACGAACTGATGAGTGACATTGCCATTGGTGTGCCCCTGAAGATAGTGATTGACGCCGGTAACGGCGTAACTGGCGGTATTGCCCCGCAGCTGTTTGAGAACCTGGGCTGTGAAGTAGTGCCTCTCTACTGCGAGGTGGACGGCAATTTTCCCAATCACCCACCGGACACCAGCGACGAGGACAATCTGGCGGACCTTGTCGCGGCAGTGCAGCGCGAAAAGGCCGACTTTGGAGTGGCATTCGACGGCGACGGGGATCGGCTTGCGGTGGTGACTTCCAGCGGTCGAATCGTTCGCTCGGATGTGCTGCTGATGATTTATGCCAAGGATGTGGTTTCCCGCAACCCTGGAGCCGATGTGGTGTTCGACGTCAAGTGCAGCCGCAACCTGACCCAATTGATAACCCGCTATGGTGGCCGCCCGGTACTGTGGAAGACCGGCCACGCCTTCATGAAGGAAAAAATGGCGGAAACCGGAGCGCTGCTTGGCGGTGAGTTCTCCGGGCATATGTTCTTCGGTGAGCGCTGGTATGGCTTCGACGACGGCATGTACGCGGCGGCCCGGCTGGCAGAGATCCTCAGCACCCACGGCGACAGCCTCGATGCGACTATTGCCGAGTTTCCCGCTACCGTGAATACCCCTGAAATTCTCATACCGGTTGCGGAGAACTACAAGTTCGCACTGATGGACAAGATTGTCCGAAACTGCGACTTTTCCGGCGGAAAAATCAACACCATGGACGGTATCAGGGTCGACTTCACCGATGGCTGGGGCCTGGTGCGCGCGTCCAATACCAGTCCGGCGCTGACGGCTCGCTTTGAAGCGGATAGCCGTGAGTCGCTGGATGCCATCATGGCGGAATTCCGCGCCCAGATCTCCCTGGTCGAGCCTGACCTGGAACTCAATTTTTAACAGCCGACCCGGCTGCTGATCTCGCCGGGACAACTACGGGTCAAGTCTATGTCACTCAATCGCGATGCCGCGCTCAATATCGCCAATGTATTAACCGAGGCGCTGCCTTACATCCAACGCTTCACCGGCAAGACCATCGTGGTCAAGTTTGGTGGCAACGCCATGGTCGATCCCGCTCTTCACGAGAGCTTTGCCCGGGATGTGGTGCTGATGAAGCTGGTGGGAATGAACCCCGTGGTGGTTCACGGCGGCGGCCCCCAGATCGGCGAGCTGCTGGCGAAACTCAATATCCACACCGAGTTCGTCAATGGCATGCGCGTAACCGATTCCCAGACGATGGATGTGGTCGAGATGGTGCTCGGCGGCAGCGTCAACAAGGAGATCGTCGCGTCTATCAACCGCAATGGCGGCAAAGCCATCGGTGTGACTGGCAAAGACGGCCAACTCATCAGGGCCCGCAAACTGACCGTCAGCCGGCACAGCGCCGAGCTGAACGCCTCCGAGATCATTGATATCGGTCACGTCGGAGAGGTGGAGCAGATCGATACCGAAGTGCTTAACGTCATCCTGGGCAGCAACTTTATTCCGGTCATCGCCCCGATCGGGGCAGATGCCGCGGGCTGCACCTATAACATCAACGCCGACCTGGTTGCAGGCAAACTTGCCGAGGTGCTGCGGGCGGAAAAGCTGATGTTGCTGACCAATGTGGCGGGCCTGCTGGACAAGCAGGGGGGGGTACTCACAGGACTGACTACCGCCGAGGTGGATGCACTCATCGCCGATGGGACTATCAGCGGGGGCATGTTGCCGAAGATTGGCTGCGCCCTTGATGCCGTAAAGTCCGGCGTGGCAAGCGCCCATATCATCGACGGCAGGGTGCCCCACGCGGTGCTGCTGGAGACTTTTACCAACGAGGGCATTGGAACATTGATCACCAACAGGCGACGTTAACTCGCCCCGACGGCAAAAATCTCGCCTCATGGCACGCAGACGTATTGCAGGCATGACGGGTAATCGCTAGCATTGCTCGACACGCGACAGACTGTGGACTGCCATGCCCCCCAGAAAAACCCAACGGCGTCAGCAAATCCTGGAAGCCCTTGCCCAGATGCTGGAAGCCAACCCGGGCAACCGCATCACCACCGCAGGCCTGGCTCGCCAGGTCGGGGTTTCCGAAGCGGCGCTGTATCGCCATTTCCCCAGCAAGTCAAAAATGTTCGAAGGTCTCATAGAGTTCATAGAAGAGACCCTGTTCAGCCGCATCAAGATTATCCTCAGCGAGGAGCGCACTGCGCAGATGCGTTGCGAAAAAATGCTGGCGCTGCTGCTGACCTTCGCCGACCGCAACCCGGGGATTACCCGGATATTGACCGGCGATGCACTGGCTGGTGAAACCGAGCGCCTGCGCCTGCGAGTGGCGCAGTTGTTCGATCGTTTCGAAACCCAGTTGAAGCAGGTGCTGCGGGAAGCGGAAATGCGCGAGGGGCTGCGGCCTGCTATTCCGCTGGCGGCCGCTGCCAACCTGTTGATGGCAACTGCCGAGGGTCGTATTTCCCAGTACGTGCGCAGTGGCTTCCAGCGCTCACCGACTGCGGACTGGCCCCAGCAGTGGGGGCTGATAATGCAGGGGTTCTTCCGGGAGTCTCTCAGCCAGCCCGTGTCCGGCCAGGCCAGCTCGCTGGCTAGTTAACCGCGGCGCGCCGGGCCTCGGCTGCGGCTTCCCGTTCACGCTCCGCCTGCTCCGCCTGCTGCCGGGCGCGCAGGGTCTGGCGCAGCTCAACGACCTCGAGCAGCATTTCAAACCGCTCCATATCCTGCTGGAAAGCAGCTGAAACTTCCTCTATTTCCTTTGCACGGTCGTCAATTGCCCGGTCCGTGGTCTCAATTTCTTTCTGTACGTTCTCGATCGCAGCAAGGCGGTCCACGTCAACCTTCTGCCCGCTGCGCTCCATATCCGCCGCCTGGGCCTGGTAGTTCTCCGCCTGCTGCTTCAGCGACCGTTTGTTGCCCTTGAGGATACTCAGGCGGATGCGCAAATCGCGCAGTGCCCGCTCCCGGGCGGCTTCGATGTCCGCCACCGTGCTGTAACGCAACAAAAGGGACTCATCCCACTCCCGCAGGCGCTGCTCCTCGGCACTGGCCGCCGCTTCCAGTTCCTGCTGGGCATTGCGAACCTTTTTCTCCTCCTCGGTGAGCTCACGGGGCACCACCTGGATAACCATGCCGTCGGCATTCAGGACTTCGTAACCCTTGCCGACATAGTCAGAGGGTACCTGGTAGTCCACCACGGTAACGCCCTGGGCATTGGTATACCGGTAGAGGTTCCCGGCCTGGGCCAGCAACGCCATTGGCGCCAGCAGCAGGGCCGCGGCGATAACCGCGCATGTGAAGTGAGCTTTGGTCAGCATGTGCCTAATATAGGGTCTGGGTCCCCTGCTCACAAGTCAAACCCCGTACTTGCGCCTGTATTGCTTCATCGCTTCCAGGGTTGGTTGCATGCCCACATCCCCCGCCTCCAGGTAGCTGATGATGTGATCCATATCGATGATACTGAGCACAGGGGCCCCATGAGCCTGCTCCAGTTCCTGGATCGCCGAGAGGGCGCCTGCCCCGCGCTCCTGGCGGTTCAGGCCCACCGCGACGCCTGCCAGTTCGGCGCCGGCCGCCGCGATCATCGCGATCACCTCGCGAACCGCCGTTCCTGCCGTGATGACATCATCGATAATAAGCACCCGGCCCTGCAATGGTGCGCCGACCAGCACGCCGCCCTCACCGTGGCTCTTGGCCTCCTTGCGGTTATACGCGATCGGGATATCCATACCGTGCTGATCGAACAGCGCTACCGCAGTAGTCGTGGCCAGCGGAATGCCCTTGTAAGCAGGGCCCAGCAGCACATCAAATTGCAGGCCCGATTCGACAATTCTGCTGGCATAGCAACGCCCCAGTTCCGCCAGCGCCGCCCCGGTACAGAACGCCCCGGCGTTGAAGAAGTAGGGACTGATCCTGCCTGATTTGAGGGTGAACTCACCGAACCTGAGCACCTCGTGTCGGCGCGCCAACTCGATGAAATCAGTCTGGTAGGGTTGCATATCGACGCCATGTCCTTGTATCAGGCTTTGTATTGTGCAAAATCACCATATAAAATGCCTGCACACCTGGAAATGTCCGCCATATAACCAGCCCTGCCCGGGACAGCCCCCTCGGCAGCAGCCACCACAAGCAATAGCGGCATTGCCTGGCATATTTCATGCTGGATTTTTGCACGGACCCCGGGCCCGGCAGGCGTGTCATCCTGTCGGCCCGGGGTGTGCCATCATACACGCTCTCATCGCCAGGAGTCACGAATGAGAATCATCAGTTTCAGTGCCGACGGCATCATAAATGCCGCGGAAAAAGGATTCTACGACTGGCTGAGTGAGCAGGATGCCGACTTTGTCTGCATCCAGGACCTGCGCTGTTCGGAGTACGACCTGCAGGACAAAAAGTACTTTCCCGTAGATTACAATGCCTACTTCCTCGATGACATCGATGGCAAGGCCAACGGCGTTGCCATTTACTGCAGAAAACTGCCCAAGGCCATTATGACGGGACTGGGGTTTGCGGATTTCGACATGGAGGGGCGTTATATCCAGGCCGATTACGAAAACCTGAGCGTCGGCTGCCTGCTGGCCCCGTTTGCCGAACCCGGCAACGCCGACCAGCTGGCGCATAAACTGGCCTTCTATGAGCAGCTGGGTGGTCACCTGCAGAAGGTGCGCAACAAGCGCCGGGAGTTCATCATCTGCGGCAACTGGCAGCTTGCCCACACCGCCACCGATGTGCAGGACACCGAGCGCAACAGCAACTCCCCCGGCTTCCTGACCGAGGAGCGCCAGTGGATCAATGAACTCTTCGACTCAGGCTATATAGACGCTTTCCGGGAAATCAATTCGGACCAGGACGAATTCAGCTGGTGGCCCGATGGCGGTCGCGACCGTAACGGCTGGCGTTCGGATTTCCACGTCATTTCCAAGGGCCTGCAGTACACGGTCGACTATGGCGCCATCTACAAGGTAAAGGAATTCTCCACCCACGCGCCTGTCATCATGGACTACGACATCGAGATCTAGTGTACCTCAGCACTCAACCCGCCAGCGCGGCCTTTTGCATGGCGATCAGCTCGCTGATGCCCTGCGCCGCCAGATCCAGCATGAGGTTGAGCTGGTCCCGCGCAAACGGCGCACCTTCAGCAGTGCCCTGCACTTCGATAAAACCCCCTGACTCGCCCATTACCACATTCATATCCGTATCCGCGGCCGAATCCTCGGGGTAATCCAGGTCCAGCACGGGCATGCCCTGGTACACACCGACTGACACCGATGCGACCATCTGCAGCAGCGGGTCCTGGGTGATCAGTTTCTGCCGCTGGAGGTGATTGATGGCGTCCACCAGCGCGACACAGGCTCCGGTGATCGCCGCTGTGCGCGTCCCGCCATCAGCCTGGATGACGTCACAGTCCACATTAATGGTGTATTCCCCCAGCTTGGCCAGATCGACCGCCGAGCGCAGCGATCGCCCGATCAGCCGCTGGATTTCGACCGTGCGTCCGCCCTGTTTGCCCTGACTCGCCTCCCGCGCCATGCGGGTGCCGGTGGAACGCGGCAACATGCCATACTCCGCGGTCACCCAGCCGCGCCCCCTGCCGCGCATAAAGCGGGGTACGCCCTGCTCCACCGAGGCAGTGCAGATCACCCTGGTATCGCCAAACCCGATCAACACGGAACCCTCGGCGTGGCGGGTGTAGTTGCGGGTGATGGTGATTTCCCGCAGTTGCGATGGCGTGCGGCCACTGGGTCTTTGCATGGACTGGCTCCAGTCGAGTGAAGACCGGAGTATACGCCACAGCGCATCGCGGCGGGGGCAAAATACCTGGCAAGCGGCGGCACAAGGCCGGACTGAACTGTAAGCGCTGTACACAAGCTGGTACACTCAACGCGCTCGAAATTTCACGCGGATGCCCGGATGATTCACAGCATGACCGCCTTCGCCCGCGAGAGCCTGGCTACCGACCATGGCATCCTGACGGTCGAATTGCGCTCGGTAAACCATCGCTACCTGGATTGCACCTTCAAGCTGCCCGACGCCCTGCGGTCCCTGGAACATCGCCTGCGGACGCTGGCGGGAGCCGCAATG
>CAYTDW010000125.1:0-6950 GCA_964436585.1 uncultured Halioglobus sp.
TCAGGGTCGACATATTGGTGACGCGCCAGCTGCCGCTGGAAAAAACCGAGTAAAAATAGTTGAGCACTCCCAGGCCCGATATCACCGCGGCGATGGGGAAATACACTTTCAGCGGCGAGTAGAGCGTGCCGATCTTGAAAATGATCAGGAAGAAACGCACGCCGTCGCGCAGGATATTGATGTGGCTGCTCCCCAGCCGCTGCGCCACGCTGATCGGTACGAACCCCACCGAGTATCCGGCCCGGAAAAACGCCATGGTCGAGGTCGTCGGGTAACTGAAGCCGTTGGGCAGCAGGTAAAGAAAGTCGAGGAATTTGCGGCGATCGACGCAGCGAAAGCCCGAGGTCAGGTCCGGAATCTCGCGGTTGACCATCCAGCTCGCCAGCCGGTTGTACAGGCTGTTGGCGCTCCAGCGGGCAATGCTGGCCTGGGATGACAGGCCGCTGCGGGCCCCCACCACCAGGTCGTAACCCTCTTCCATCCGGTACAACAGGCGCTGGATGTCCGCCGGGTCGTGCTGGCCATCCCCATCCATGAACACGACATGGTCGCCCGTCGCGGCGCGGGCCCCGGTCTTGACGGCGGCGCCATTGCCCTTGGAATAGGGATGGGAAATAACCCTGACGCCGGCGTTTTCACACACCTGCACCGTGGCATCGGTGGAGCCGTCATCCACCACGATCACCTCGGCCTGCGGATAGAGGGCGCGCAGCGACGGCAGGAACGTGGCCAGCCCCTCGGCTTCGTTCTTGGCCGGAATGACGACAGACAATTTCAAGCGTTACTTCTCCAGGTACAGCTCCAGGGTTTGTTGCTCGCCTACCGTCAACTGCCCGCGCCCCTGCATCGCCTGCAGCGTGGCCATGACGTCATCGGCTGCGGCCACTTTACCCAATGCCCGGGTAAAATGCAGCTTCATCAGCAGGCCCTGGGCATTACCGGGAGACTGCGCCAGGAACAGGTCAATGTAGGCGTCGGCGTACCGCCAGCGCTCGAGCGCGTTCTCCAGTAATGCCAGACCGATATAGATATTGGCGGACGCAGTGGCAGGAGAGTAGGGTGCCAGGAAAATCTCCACCATGCGATCGGCAAACCCCACCCGGTCAAAACCCGGGCAGGTATCGTCCTGCAGCAGCTTCACCATGGTCTGGAGAGTCACCACCGAGCCGAAGGGCCGCGCGGGATTGTCCGTACCGAGCCGGCGGATCTGCTCGGGCGCTACCGGCTGCTGGGCGATGCAGGCCAATGCCAGGTCGCGGATATCGTGATCGCCGCTGCGCTCCCCGGCGACATTCACCGCATAGGCCCTGGCCGAGTAATCACGGGCCGCCTCGAACTGACCGAGGTTGGCCATCTGCACCGCCATATCGGCGTTGGCGCGGTAGGAATTCGGGTGCGCGTTGAGATTGTTGAGAATCAGCAGTGGATGGCTGGACCAGATCTGCACCTGGGAACCGGTGAGGCTGGCGAGCCACAGCGCATAACAGCCGAGGTAGACCAGCAGCGGTGCCCTGACCTGCGGCCACTGCCGCACCAGGGCGGCGAATACCACTCCGACCAGCAGCAACAGGCCGACGCCGGGAAAATAGTTGCGGTGCTCGAAGTAGAGTTCCAGCGGCAACACGCTGGATTCGATGCTGTGTCCCACCAGGAACCAGGCCATGCCGAGCGCGAGGTAACGCCCCCACTGCCGGAACATGGCGGCCACGAGCAACGCCAGAACCCCGAGCCACGCCATGACGGCGAGCCTGGTGGTCGGGGGCTGATCGAGCGAGGTCGAAACCACCACATCGTCGTGGTACACGCCCAAACGCAGCACCTCGGGGCTGAACAGCTGCCCGACATAGTCCAAGAGGATACGACTCTGCGTAAGTAAGCGCTCCTCGAGGGTGAAATAGCGATGGCCGAATGCGGCGGCCAGCCCGTCGTAATCCGCCACGAGGACCACCAGAACCGCCACCGCACCAGTGGCGATCAGGCCCAGGGTCAGGCGCTGCAGCCAGCGGACAGCCTGTCCATTCCCGCCCGCAAACTGGAACCAGAGGGCTTCCAGCAACAGCAGGATGGGAATGACCACCACGGCGTTTTCCTTGGCGAACACCGCGAGCAGCACCAGTATGGCGAGCAGCCCCAGCAAGGTGAGCGAGAAGCTGCCCTCCCGCAGTCGCTCGCGCCAGTACACATAACAGATGCACGCACAGAGCATAAAGGTGGTGGCGAGCATCGCCATGCGCTGCACCACGTAGAGCACGGTGCTGACATACAGGGGAGACAGCAGCCATACCGCGCCCAGCGCGAGGGCCAGCCCCCGATAACCGGGCGTGTCGAGATGACGGAACAGCAGCCAGAACAACCACATCACCAGCGCGCCGTTGAGCAGGTGCAGCAGGATATTTACCCGCTTGCTGGTGCCAAGGCTCCCATCGAGGAAAAGCTTTTCGAGGACGAAGCTGGCCATGGATACCGGCCGGCCCAGCGGGCCGGAATTGTCGCCCCGGATGTAGTCCCAGGCCAGTTCCGGCTGGTTTTTCAGGTCACCGATCACCAGCACGCTGGAGGCGTCATCCAGCAGTGCCGGGCCCGCCTGGCCGGGCCAGTAGACCCAGGCGCTGAGCAGGAGCAACAGCGCGCCCAGGGCCGCCGCGGCAAGCTTGCGCAGCGGATCACTCACCGGAAGCAGCCGCATCCGGCTCAGCCGATTCGAACAGGGACTTGATCTGGTTGACCCGATACCGCCTGGGATCACTCTCGAGCCAGCGCCGGGCGGTCTCGTACATGGCGGCCACCTCCTGTCCGCGCGCCTGCTCAGTCAGCAGAGCGGGGTAAACCCAGCTCGCCCCGGGCGACTCCGCCTGCGCTAGTTCCAGCAGTGGCAGCAGTGCTTCCGGCCCGGCATCCATCGCGCGCAGGTACTGGTAGCGGTAGCGCAGGACCCGCTCGGCGCGAGGATAGCGCTCGGACAATTGATCGAGCAGAGTCAGTACACGCTCCTGCCTTGCGACCCCATCCCCCTCGCCGAGCAATTCAAACAGCACTTCCAGCGCATTCCAGTCCGACGCCTGCAGGCGGCGTGTGGCCAGCAGATCATCGAGCTGCGCCAGCCAGTCAACCTGGTCGCGCAGCTGGGTGAAGTAGGCGGTGTCGAGATAGAACAGCATGACCAGCGCGGCGACGTCGCGGTTGTTGGTCTGGTACATGCGCTCGAAGTAATGCCGCGAGAGCAGCAGCGCCTCCGACTTCTCCTTATCTGTGAGGCCCCTTTCATCACCCCTGCGGTAGTGTCGCAACAGGGCGTTGGCGTAAAAATAATTCGAACGGGAGGATTCCGGGTGCTGCGCCAGGTTGGTGCGACTGAGGGTCAGTTCGTCCGACCATGTATGGACGCGAATCAACAACAGCAGGCTGAGGATGGTCAGCACACCGGCGACAGG
Source organism: uncultured Halioglobus sp. (assembly GCA_964436585.1). GTDB lineage: Bacteria > Pseudomonadota > Gammaproteobacteria > Pseudomonadales > Halieaceae > JARRPM01. The sequence goes on from CAYTDW010000125.1 coordinate 3,432, forward strand.
ATACCAAACGCCCAAGCGCCTACTGCGCGATGCAGGTAATACAATTGCCGCCGCGATGGCCAGACATACCAGCATGCCGGGCAGGTAATTGCGGTGCTCGTAGACCATTTCCAGCGGAATCACGGTGGACTCCATGCTGTGGCCCACCAGGAAAAACAGCACCGCCAGCAGCAGCAGGGGATAGCGCCGGCGCAACAGAGACGCCACTACCAGCAACACCGGCCAGGCCGCCAGGGCCACGACGGTAGTCAGCGGCGAGAACAGGCCGCTGGACAGGGGAATATCGTCGTGCTGGAACCCCATCGCATTGATGTTGGGAAATACGATCCAGCCCAGGTAGCGCCAGAGCAGCCGCGCCTGGGTCAGCAGGCGCTCCTCCAGGGTGAACTCACGCCCGACATAACCGCCGATGAGGCTCTCCGGCGTGAAGGCCAGCAGCAGCAACAACAGCGCGACGGGTAACAGCAGCAGTGCAAGGCCGGCGACCCGAAGACCACGATTGGGCCACCCCGCCCACATGCCACGGAAAATGCAAAATTCCAGCACTATAATCAACCAGGGCAATAATGCCCCGCTCTCCTTCGCCAGGACCGCCAGCACGGTGAGCAGTAGCAGCCACAGGCCCACAGCCAGCACTTCACCAGGGGGCGCCCCCACTTCCGCCCAGCGCTGGCGATAGCGCACAAACACCAGCAGGCCCGCGACTACAAACAGGGCGGATAATTGCGCCATGCGCTGGACGGCATACAGCACGGTTGACACGTTGAGGGGGTGCAACAGCCAGATTCCCGCTGCAGTCAGGGCCAGCAGGCGGCCTGTCCTGACATCGGACACCAGTCGCAGACAGGTGATGACCGACTGAAACAGATAATACAGTAGTACAGCAATGCCGATGTGGATCAACAGGTTGGTCGCTTTGACCTGGGCTGGAACGAAACCCCCGGCAGCCGCGTGGTTGGCGGCAAAGGACAGCATGGATACGGGGCGGCGCAGCGCGCCGGCATTGGAACTGAGGGCGGCAGTGCGCCACTCGTCCCAGACGGTGCCATCGATCTGCACCAACTCGTTGGCGGTCAATGCGGGCCTGTCATCAAAGAACAGCGGGCCGGCCAGACCCGGCCAATAAATCAGCCCGCCCAGCAGAACCAGCAGGGCGGCAAACAGTGTCAGTCGTGTAGCGGCTTGCATCGGGATAATCCGCGCTGTTTTCCTTTAAATGCAATTGCCCCGGTACCGGGGTTCAGACGAAAAAAAGCCCGGGCGAGCCGGGCGTTCGATCAGGTTCCTTGTATTATCCGCGGCAATTTGCAGGAAGATACTTCGTTGCAACGGGATTGGCTGCACCGGGCTTACAGATCCAGATAATCCGGTTACCACTAGCCGTTAAGCCAGACAATTGAACAGTGTATTTTACGGCACCAGTATTACCCGGAATGACCGCCGCTTGAAGCGCGGCCGTAAGTCTCGGTAACTGGGTGACTGATACGTACGAAACCGACGCCACGATATCCGTATTCGGGTTGGTGTTGATACCCGCAACGGCGGAGTCTGCTGGCAGGAAGTTGTTCGCCGAATAGTACTCCGCGACCGTGGTTTTGGCCTCTGCCAGGTTCACCATCGCCTCGGAAACCTTCGCCCGTACGGTATAGTCCTGATACGCCGGCAGCGCGATGGCGGCCAGAATGCCGACGATCGCGATAACGATCATCAGTTCGATCAGTGTGAAGCCAAGCTGTTTCTTTTGAATGTTCATAATTGCAATCCCCATGATGGATGTTTGTTTGCTTATCGGCACCAGCGCCCCGATTGCACCCTGGACCAAAACTGCAAAGGGTATAAAGCAACCTGCGTGCCAACTTTCTTAAAAATTGCGCCATAGAATTTAATATCGTTATTTTTCATATAGTTATACTTATAGACTTGCCGTGCTCGGCGCCTTTTATGCGACATTCCATGCAGACCACAGCTGCCTGCGATCGCCACATAGTGACAAATTTTGTCGTATTCGGGCCTTCCGGAGCTCTGAGTGAGGGGCAACCGGCTCGCGGCAACTGATCGATCAGGCAATTCGGGCCCCGACGCGCCGCTCACAGCCCCGAAGTCTAACCACCGCTTTTCACCTGCCGCAAAGCAGGTAACGCGGTATCAGCACGACAAATAGCGCAGTACTGAATGACTGAAATTCGCTGATGCAGCAGCTGTCCTATGCATCACAATAACCGCAAAAATAACTCAAATTAATGCCATCAGGCTTGACCGAACTCTAGGAGCAGTGATCGCGGCTGGTTATACTTTCAACCATAAAGAATGCAACACCCAGCGGTGCACACGGCACATCGGGGTGTGTTTGCACCGGAAGCAGGGGCGCAGTGGCAATGAATGAAAAAGCAATCGGGCAACTCAGCGGGCTGGCCGGGCGCCTGGTGGCCGAGGGCCTGATCAGCGCGCAGGCGGCGAGCCAGGCGCAGAAAGACGCCTCGCTGGAGCGCATGCCGTATGTCCAGTACCTGGTCGAGCGAAAAAACGTCGACAGTCGACGGCTGGCGGAAGTGGCCTCCCATGAATTCGGGGTTCCGCTGTTCGACCTGCGCGCATTCAACCGCAGCGCCCTGCCAGAGGGCCTGGTGGACATGTCCCTGGTGATAAAACACCACGCCCTGCCGCTGTTTCGCCGGGGCAACCGCCTGTTCATCGCGGTCTCGGACCCCACCAACCTCGCGGCCCTGGATGAAATCAAGTTCCACACCGGGATCAATACCGACGCGGTACTGATCGAGGACCCCATCCTCACCAAGATAATCGCCGAATGGGTGGACGCCCAGGACAAGCTCGGCGATGGCCTGGCAGACCTCGACACTTCAGACCTGGATGATATCGATGTCGCCGCGGTCAGGGAGGGCGGCGAGGGGGATGAGGGCAGCGGCAATGACAGCATCGATGAAACCCCCATCGTCCGTTTCATCAACAAGGTGCTGATCGACGCCATCAAGCAGGGGGCGTCAGATATTCACTTCGAGCCCTACGAAAAGAACTACCGGGTGCGCTTTCGCACCGATGGCATCCTGCGGGAAGTGGTGAAACCCCCGAAGAACCTGGCCCCACGGCTGTCGGCGCGTCTCAAGGTCATGTCCCAGATGGACATCTCCGAGCGCCGCATACCCCAGGACGGCCGCATCCAGATGAAACTGTCCCGCAGCCGGGCGATCGACTTCCGGGTCAATACCCTGCCCACCCTGTTCGGTGAGAAAATCGTGCTGCGTATCCTCGACCCCACCAGTGCGCAGATGGGTATTGACGCGCTGGGCTATGAGCCGGAACAGAAAGCGATGTACCTGAAAGCCCTGAGCCAGCCCCAGGGCATGATCCTGGTCACCGGGCCAACCGGGTCGGGCAAGACGGTGTCGCTCTATACCGGTCTCAACATCCTCAATACCAGCGAGGTCAACATCTCGACCGCCGAGGATCCGGCGGAAATCAACCTGCCCGGCGTCAACCAGGTGCAGATCAACCCCAAGGCGG
>CAYTDW010000126.1:0-6943 GCA_964436585.1 uncultured Halioglobus sp.
CCAAAGCCTTCCAGGTCAGGGTGTGGCGCGAACTGTGCAGGCAGTGGCGTGCGCTGGATCCGGCGGATCGGGGCGCGCTGGAGAGCCTGTTGCCTGATGCCCGGCTGTTGTCGGGCAGCGAGGCACTGTGATCACCGCAATTGTCCCGCTGCACCAGGTGCTGGATACCAGCATGGGCGGCAAGGCCTACGGCTTGTCGCGCCTGCTTGCCATGGGGCTGCCGGTGCCACCGGCGTTTGTCATCCGCAACGTCCGCGCCGATGCACCCCTGCCGGAGCTGGAGCAGCACTACCGCGCACTGGGCGGCGGCAAGGTGGCCGTTCGCTCCTCCGCACTGGGAGAGGACGGCAGCGCGGCATCCTTTGCCGGCCAGTACGACACGGTGCTGAATGTGGAAGGGCTTCCGGCCCTGCAGCGGGCCATCGATCACTGCATCGCGTCCGCCGGGAGTGAACGCGCCCGGCGCTACCAGCTGGAGCAGGCGCAGGGCGATGAGGCCAGGATGAATGTCGTGGTCCAGTGCATGGTGGACGCCAGGGTGGCCGGCGTGGTGTTCACCGCGGACCCGGTGAGCGCCCGGCGCGACCTGCTGGTCATCGACGCGGTCGCGGGGCTGGGCGAGGCACTGGTCAGCGGTGAGGCCACGCCGGATCACTATGCCGTGCATAGCAGCGGCACCGTCGTGCGCCGCCAGTTGGTGGGCGCGCAAGCGCTGCTGGCCGACAGCGAGATAGGCGCCATAGCCGCCCAGGCGAGAGCCGCCGCCGCGCGCGAAGGCCAGCCGCTGGACCTGGAGTGGGCCATCGACCGGGCCGGCAGGCTGTTCTGGCTGCAGGCCCGTCCCATCACCACGCTGCCGGCGGACCTGAACGAGTTCGACACCGAGCTGCCGCGCCCGGACGATGTGCTGACCATCAGCAACATCAGCGAGATGATGCCGGGGGCCGTCTGCCCCCTGACCGGCTCATTTACCGGCTGGGGCATCGATTACGGCCTGCAGTATATGCAGGTCGCGGTCGGCGCCAGGGCGCGCATCGACCGGCGCTGGCAAATCACCGCCCAGGCCTACGGCCATTTATTCCTGAACCTGACCGGCAACGTGGTGATGGCGGCCGCGGTGCTCGGCTCGAGCGCCGAACAGACCGCGCAAACCCTGTGCGGGCGCCTCGTGCCCGAACTCAGGGAGTTTCCGCCCCTGCCCCTGTGGCGGCGCCTGCTGAACACGGTGAAGCTGCTGCGCTTCGCCCTGGCAGCCCCGGGGGTGGTCGATCGCTTTGGCCTGGAACTGGCACGATTCGGCATTGCCAGCAAACCGGACAGTGCCGGCATGTGGGCTGAACTGGCGGCCAGGAGCGGGTTCTTCGAGCACTGCATGGCGGTGCACATCCAGTCCTCGGCCCTGTCGGGCTTCATTTGTGCCGTGGTCGAGAGCATGGTCTCCGGCCGCTCCAGCCACAGCACGGGAGAGGACCAGGCCGAGGCCGTGCGCCTGCTCTCGGGCGCGAGCGGGGTGGAGAGCGCGCTGATGCTGGAGCAACTGGATGTCCTGCTCGATCGCATCGCCGCGCATGCCGATGTCCGGACCCTTTTCCGCCAGGTACCGGTGGACCGGGCGCTGGCGTGGTTGCGCGCGACACCGGAACTGGCGGGCGATTTCGCCGCCTTCATGGCCGCCCACGGGCACCGCGGCTATCGCGAGCTGTGTATGCGCGACCCTTCCTGGGGCGATGACCCCTCCGCGCTGATCCAGAGTATGCAGGCCGCGGTGCATGCCCGCCTGGTGACCGGCGGCCACCGCCAGTTGCACACGGCGGGGATCGACTGGCCCTCGCTCAGCCGGGGTTTGCGCTGGCTCCTGCCGCGGGCGCACAACGCCATCCGGCGCCGGGAGCACACCAAGTCGCAACTGGTGCAGGTGGCCCATCACTTCAAGCTGGGCTTTCGCCAGCTGGGAGAATTGTTGGCCAGTGAGGGCAGGTTGCCGGATGCGGATCTGGTGCATTTCTTCAGCTTCGACGAGTTGCCCGACTTTGTCGCCGCCCCATACCCCGCTGCGGTGGCGCGGGCGGTGGCCAGGCGCAAGGCCTTCGCCTTCCAGCAGCGCTTCGAGTTCCCCGAGATTTCGGTGGGCATGCCGCAGCCGCTGGAGCCGCAGCAGGTCGATATGGTCGACGGCATCCTGTGCGGGCGCCCCGCCTCCCGCGGGGTGGTGGAGGGCAGCGCGCGGGTGGCGCATACCCTGGCGGAGGCGGCGCTGCTGCAGCCCGGTGAAATACTGGTCACACCGATTACCGATATCGGCTGGACGCCCTATTTCAGCATGATCGCCGGACTGGTGACCGACCTCGGCAGCTCGGTGTCACATGGCGCGGTGATTGCGCGGGAATACGGCCTGCCCTGCGTCGTCAATACGCGCCAGGGCACGCGCTGCATCGCGACCGGCGATCTGATCCGGCTCGATGGCGACAGCGGCAAGGTGGAACTGCTGGCGTCAGGCCGCGCGAAGCTCCCGTCCGGTTCGTAGTCGCCTCCCTCCCGGGGCGGCCTGGCGTTTGGCCTAAGAATAGCGCCGGTCAACCCGCGCGGCGGGTCGCTACCACCCGGGCGGCGATCACCCGGCCCCTGGCCCGCAGCACACTTTCCACGAAGCGGTAAGTCAGTTCGGCGCCCAGCAGCGTCAGGCCCAGCGCCACAGCAAGCCTGATTGCGCTGAATCCGGCTGCGCCGGTGGCCGTTGCCAGTGCCTGCCCGAACTGGCCGAACAGGTCCCTGCTGCCAAGAAACACCACGAGGTGGGACAGGTACAGGGAGTAGGAGCGGCTGCCCAGGTACAGCATCGCGCGCCGGTAGCGCGGACCGATACTGAATGTGTTGCGGTCGTACGATGCCAGCCAGACGATGGCGGCGCAGAACAGGGCAACCAGCCCGACGCCGTAAGGTTTCATGTAGCCGCCGATGCCCTGCACCTGGGCGGCCAGCAGTGGCAGGCAGAGGAGCAGTATCAGTCCGGTGGCGGCGGCAAGGCCCCGATACCTGAAGAGCAAGGGTGGGTGCCGGCGATAAAAGCCGGTCCGCGCCAACAGCGCCAGCCCGATACCCCAACACAGGGCGTCGGTCTTGAAATACCAGGCATAGGTAAAAAACGGCCGTTGCCAGAAGAACTGGGCCAGGACGGCCACCACCAGAAGCCCGACCAGGACGCGGCGGGAGAGAAAGAAAAACAGGAAGGGAAACACCAGGTAGAACTGTTCTTCCAGGGACAGGCTCCAGTAGTGCCCGACGTAGTTGCCGACGATACAGGCCTGGCCCCCCCCATTGGCGATGCAGAAGGGCGTATACAGGTTCATGAGGTTGCCCAGGGCGGCCGCCATGCTGATGAGTATGTCCCGCGGCCGGTAGGGGATATCTGTCACCGCCAAAACCAGGAACTGTGCGGCGCAGGCGATGGCCACCCAGGTCCACGCCGCCGGCAGCAGGCGGAATATGCGCTTTATCCAGAAGGAAAACATGAGCGAGCGCCGGGTGGCGGCCCGATCCCCGGTCGATTCTATAATCGAGCCGGTGATGACGAAGCCCGAAATGACGAGGAACAGATCGACACCCACACTGAGGTCGAGGTAGTTGTGCGGGATCAGCAGGACACTGTCGGCGTCCAATAGCACCCTGAAATGCAGAATGATCGTGTAAATGATGGCGAAAGCCCGCAGGATTTCGATGTCGTTGTTTTTTCCGGGAGAGGCTGGCTCCGCGCTCACGGCACAACGTCTTGGTACAGGTACTCACAGCCGGCGCACAGCGGGTTGGTGACTTTATTGGCGATCATCTCCCGGCGCAGGGCGTGCATCCTCTCCCCGTTCCAGATCTCCAGCAGGGTCTGGGTGTTGATGTTACCCAGCGCATAGCGCTTGTTGTAATCAAAACAGCAGGGCACGACATCGCCGTCCCAGGACACGGTCATCTTTTCCCAGGGGAAATCACACAATACCTTGCCCTGCGTCTGCCTGGGCTTCCTGTCGGGGCCAGCCAGCCGGTTGACATCTTCCGCCTTGCCGTCCCAGCTGACGAAGGGCTTGGCCACGAAGTGGTCGATGCCCTCCTGGGCATTCCAGTAGCTTTCCACTTCCTCGATGCTCTGGCGGTTATTCGGGAAGTCGATCATCGACAGCGTGATCTTGGTTTTCACACCGCGGCGTTGCTTCTCCTGCAGGAATTTCAGCAGCCGTCGTTTCGATTTGTGGTAGGCGTTTGGCACGCCGCGAATTTTCTCGAAGGATTCATCGTCGTGCCCGTCCAGCGCGACATACAAATGTCCGGGCGCGGCATCGAGCAGGTCGCTGGCCACCTTTTTGGTGAGCATCAGGGGGTTGATGGACAGGCCGGCATTGACGCCCTTGTCAATTGCGTAGCGCATGAACTTGCCGAACTCGGGATGAACCAGGCTTTCGCCGAAACCGTGCAGCCAGACATCCTGGGTGCGGGCGTGTTCTGGATTGAGTTCCACGAATTCATCCACCGCCTTCCTGAACGTCTCGAAGGACATATGGCCCTCGGCCCGCGTCATATTGTTGGTGCGCGCGCACATGATGCACTTGAAGGGGCACAGGTTGGTCAGCTCGAAACTGAAAATCGCCGGGGGCGTATCCACCTGCACGCTGCGATCCTCGGCGTAACGGGGCAATTTTTTCAGCGAGCGCAGGGCGTTTTGCGCCCGCGATTGTACCTGCACGGGGTGTTTCTGCAGGTGTTGGTGATCACCGGTCTCGAACCAGGAGATGCCCTCCTGCAGCAGGCCAACCTGCAGTTCAAAGTGCCCGGGCCTGGCAGGGGGCGCAAGCCGCATCTCCAGGTTGCACTGGCCGCCCGCGGGCAGGGGTTCCGGCAGGGCCGTGCGCACACCATCGTACTGCTCGTAACTGCCGTCGGCGCGGGCCCAGTGGTAGGCCAGGAACACCCGCAGCGGATAATCACTGGCAATAGCCTGGGAGGACTCATTGCGCACCTGTACGTCCAGCAGCATCGGCTTGCCCGCGAGCGTTTCCGGTAGCGGTTGGCGCACCACGATATGGATCCGCTTGCGATCCGAATCCGGGAGCGCGATCGCAACCGGTTGTGGCTCCAGTTCGCTGATGGTCGCCATTGAATGAGGTCCTTCGAGAGGGGGAACGGTTGACTGCCGCGGTCGGGCTGGCCCGCAGTATATATTTCATGCTGTTTGCCGACCAGCCGGGCAATTGAGCCCGGCAACTGGGCCGGGCGGTGGCCAGCGCGGCCTGCGCGGGGTCGCGGGTCTCGGCAATCCGGGGGCCATAATTATTCAATTGACTAAATTAATCGAATGATTAATATTGTGGCGATGAACATAAAGCCCCTCTCCCGCGGCGACCAGACCCGCGAGGCCCTCCTGGCGGCAGCGCTCGATGCATTCGGGCGCTCCGGTTTCGATGCCGCCAGTACCAGGGCGATTGCCGAGGCGGCCGGAGTCAATCAGGCGCTGATCGGCTATCACTTCGGTGGCAAGCAGGGTCTTTACCTCGGGGTATTTGCGCAGATCGTCCACCGGATGCAGGGGCGTATGGTCCCCGTTGCCGACGAGGTGCTGCGGCGGCTGGACGCCGCGCCGGAAGATCCGGTGCAGCGCCGCGACCTGGCCCTGGGGTTGATGCTGGATGTATTCGATGCCTACACCGGCCTGATCAGCGAAGCGTCCTCGGCGGGCTGGGTGCGCCTGGTGCTGCGTGAACAGCAGGATCCCACTGAGGCCTTTGCGCTGTTGTACGACAACATCTTCTCGCGCCTGCTGGCATTGCTCGGCCGTCTGGTGGCACTGGCTGCCGGACTCGATGCGGCATCCGAGACCTGCCGCATCCGCACGCTCATGTTGCTCGGACAGGTGCTGATATTTTTCATCGCCAGGAGCACAACGGCGCGCTATATGGCGTGGGGCCCGCCGGGGCCTGATACCATCGCCGCGATCAAGCAGCAGTTGCGCCTCGTGCTCACATCACAGTTTTCCCAGGGAGTCGCCGCATCATGAGAAAGGTTATTGTCGTTCTGGTGCTGCTGCTGGCAGCCGGCTATGCGGCCTACACCTTGTGGCCGCGCAATGGGCTGCAGGACGGGCTGACGCTTTACGGTAACGTGGATATCCGCGAAGTGCAGCTGGGCTTCAGGGTGGGCGGTCGGCTTGAGCAGATGTTGTTCGAGGAGGGCGATGCGGTGACTGCGGGGACGTTACTGGCAAGCCTCGACAGCCAGCCCCTGCAGGATAGCCTGGCCCTGGCCGAGGCCGGGGTGGCCGGGGCCGAGGCGCGGCTTGCCGTGCTGCGCGCCGGCTCGCGGCAGCAGGAGATCCAGCAGGCCCGCGCCCAGGTGGCGGAAGCCGCAGCCGCGCACAAAAACGCCGAGCAGGAATATACGCGCCAGCGCGAGTTGACGGGCAAGGGTCTCAGCAGCCAGGGCTTGCTGGACAATGTCCTCGCCCGCAGGGACGAGGCGTCGGCCCGACTCGCCGCCGCCCGGCAGGCACTGGCGCTGGCGGTCGAGGGGCCCCGCGCCGAGGATATCGTCGCTGCCGAGGCTGCGCTCGCGGGGGCGCAGGCGCAGCGCGACCAGGCCGCAACCCAACTGGAGGATGCCCGGCTGGTGGCGCCGAATAATGGCGTGATTCTCACCCGGGTGCGGGAGCCCGGGGCTATCGTCAACGCTGGCATGCCGGTGTACACCCTGTCCCTGACCGATTTGACCTATGTCCGCGCCTATGTCGATGAGTCCAACCTGGGCAAGGTGGTGCCTGGTACAAAGGTTGCCGTCACCACGGACTCCTCCGCCAGGGCGTATGTGGGACAGGTCGGGTTTGTCTCGCCCCGGGCGGAATTCACGCCCAAGTCGGTGGAGACCCCGGAACTGCGCACTGACCTGGTCTATCGCCTGCGGATTGTGATCC
>CAYTDW010000127.1:0-6925 GCA_964436585.1 uncultured Halioglobus sp.
TTGCAGCCGGTAGCCGGTCAATTCATTGACTTGCCCGATCAACATACGGAAGTTAAATGGCTTGCCCATATAGCCGTTACAACCGGCGGCCTGGGCCATGGCGCGATGCTTCAGGCCGGTCCTGGAGGTGATCATGATCACCGGTATGTGTCCGTAGCGCACTGACTTGCGAATTTCCCGCAGTGCCTGGATGCCGTCTTTCACCGGCATTTCCACGTCCATCAGGATAATGTCCGGCAGGCGTTCGGCAGTATTGAGCAGGTCAATCGCCACGGCACCGTTCTCAGCGGTAATGGTTTCCACTCCGACGGTCTCCAACTGGCTGGTGGCAACCATGCGCTGGGTGCGCGAATCATCCACTACCATGACCAGCAGGTTCTCCTCCCGCGGCGCATCGACGTGCAGGGTAGACCTGCCACCGGCGGGGACACTGGCTACCAGCAGGTTCAGGTCGAGCGCCACGATGGCTTCCCCGGCTGCGGTGGTAGCCGCCCCGGCGACGCCCGGCACCGTGGAGAACTGTGGGCCCAGCGAACGGATCACCAGCTCAAGTGCCTCCTCCACGTCATCTATGGCGATGGCCATATAGCGCTCGGGGGAACCTGCGATAATCACCGGGACGCTGGTGCGCCAGGTCTTGGCATCCAGAGCGTGGCCGGTATGGCAGAGAGTTGCCAGATAAGCCGGTTCGCACTCCATGCCGGAGACGGTCAGGCGCGTATTGTCGTGCACTGCGGCGAAGAATTCAGCTACCGGCACCTGTTCAACCGCGATGAGGCCACCCAGCGGGATAGCGTAGGAATGTTCCCCTGCGCTGACCAGGAGCGCACCATTGACGGTGACCGACGAGGGCACGCGGATATGAAACGAGGTACCCCGCCCGGGGACCGAGTTGATCTGTATGTCGCCGCCCATCTCCTGCAGTTCGTTGAGGACGATATCCATACCCACGCCCCGACCGGAAATCTGGCTGATCGAGGATGCGGTAGAAAAGCCTTTGTGAAAAATAAGGCGAGTCGCCTCCGCATCGGTGAGGGCGTACACATCCAGATCCAGGCCCTTCCTGATCGCGGACTCGCGCATCTTCTCGGGGTCGATGCCGCGGCCGTCGTCGGTCAGGGTAATCACCGAGTCGGCTCCGGCCTTGCGGATATCGATAGTTACCAGGCCTTCCGCGGGCTTGCCGGCGGCGGCACGTTCATCGGCGTGTTCTATCCCATGGTCCAGGGCATTGCGCACCATATGGTCCAGTATCGTCTGGCAGCGGGCGTAATCGTCGCGGTCCAGGGTTCCCAACTCGTTCAGCACCTGGAAGGAGACGGTCTTGTCGAGATCCACGCTCAGGGTCCGCACGAGGCGGCGCAGACCCGGAATCAGGCGCGACACCGGGACGACCCGGGCACTGCGAATGGCAGAGCCTATCGAAGAGATGACCCTGGTCTGCTGCTTGAGCAAGGCCTCCACCTGGATATTCTGGCGGGTGGCGAAATCCACCAGATCCGCCAGATCCTCCACGCCTTCGCGTAGGATATTCGCCGCCTCCTGCAATTCGGAATACTGGTCCATTTCCAGCGCGTCCATCGGGGCGCCGGGTTGCACCCCCTTGGCGGCGACGCTGCGCAGGGCGCGGTCCGCAATGGCGGTAATATGCGCTCTCACCGAGGCCAGCCTGCTTTGCATCTCTGAGGATGAGCGCTTGCTGCGGGTAACGCTCTGTGCCGTGCGCACACTGAGCTGCTGGGCCTGGTTGCTCAGATTCAGGAGGTGATCCAGTTTCTCGGAGGTGATACGCACCGATTGCTGGGCCGCGAGTGCACGGGCACCCTCGTCCGCCATTTTCTTGGACAACTGCCTGGCCTGCGCCTCGCTGGCCTCGGATACCGGCTGCCGTACTGGAGCCAGTGCGGCCGGCTCCACCGCTGCCTCGACTTGCTGCGGCGCGGACTCCCGGGCTTCGACAGGCTGCGGCCTGGCGCTCTGGGGCAGCGTGTTGGGGATATCCGCCCTCGAATCCTGGATATAATCAAGGCCGCGGACACAGGCGTCCAGCCAGGCGTTCACAATGCGGAAATAGTCTCCTTGCGACCCGGTGCGGGGCCTGGGCAGGGCGCTCAGCAGGGTTTCAAAATTGTGGATCAGCGTGCCGTAGAACTGCAGGCCAACGCCCTTGGCAATACCTTTTATGGTGTGCAGGATCCGGCTTACCGTCGCATAGGCGTCGTCGCAAGCCGGTTCCTTCTCCCACCGGGCGACCGCGTCTTCGAGTTTCTCCAGTTCCGAAGAGCCCTCCTCGACAAACGCATCGAGGAAATCAGAGAATATCTCTCCACCACCCAGACTGGCCTCGGCAAAAACGATACCGCCGGGAACGCAGCAGAACTCAGCGCCGTCAGCCGCCTCGAACCCGGCTACTGACGGCGCCGCGGCGGCCGTTTCCAGCGGCGGGACCAGTTGCAGGTGCCCGGCGGCCGCGGAGAACTCGCCGACGCCAACACCGCATATATCATCGGCTTCGACTGGCTCGATGCCGAGACTTTCGAACAGCTCATCGATATCCGCCTGCGGGCTCGCGGCGACCACGGCGGTGTCAGCGACCACTCCAAACCCGGGCAGGTTCTCATCCGCGAAGAAATCCTCAGCAAAGATATCGCAGGAATCAGCGTCCAGGAATTCGGCCAGGGCCGATGCGGCGGGGTCGGCAATGAACTCATCACCGGTGGCTGTATCACCCGGGCCGCCGAAATCAGCGAAAACATCATCTATGTCAGCGTCTTCGGGCTGCCACTGATGGGTGCAGGACTCAGCGAGTTCGGCGGTGGGCACAGCGTCTTGCGCAGGTATAGCCATATCCTCGGCCATATCGGCGAGGAATGTCTCCAGCTGCTCCAGCGGATCGACAGGGTTTGCCGCTGGCCCGGTCGAAACCGGATCTTCCTCGAACAGCTTGTTGCGCAACTGTCCGTCGCCCGCATCCAGCAGGCGCAGATACAGTGCATCCACATCATACTGGCGCAGTTGCTGCAGCGTGCCAAGCGGCCGGGAACAGATTGCAATCAGGGGGCCAAATCCCTGTGTGGACAGTTCGTCAGCATGCGACTGGTCGCGTGCCATCTTCAGCTCGACCCGCACAGAATCCGCCGCCAGACCCAGCACCGCCAGGTGATCATTGACGGCAACGCGCAATTCATCCATGAGAGCCGGCAGCAGAGCGGCGACCCGGGCGGCGACGTTATCAGTGGCCGGATCATTGGCAACCGGCAGCGGCGCCCGTGCCATGACCAGCCTTAGCACCGGGGCCTCGCTCAACACAATGGGTAAAGGCGCAACCTCGTCCACTGTCGTATTGGCGCCCGCGCCGGCCGCCGGCGCCGCATTATCGAGCTCGCCACCAGGTGTGGATGCGGGGCGTTTGATGACCAGGAATTTCTGGCCGATATCATCCTGGTCCGCCAGGCCGAGGATATCCAGACCCTCCTTGAGCGCGGATTGCGGATCGGCTAAATCTACCCCGGAGGGTCTGGAGAAATCGATCGCCATCAGCTCCTGGCTCTCCCGGCTGTTCCTGCCGGAAGACACCTGTGAGGTACTGGCATAGATGTCACTGCCCTGGGTTTCCGAGGAAATGACGATCTCTTCATCAACATAGGATGTCAGATCGTCAGCGCCGGCCGCGCCGCGCGTCATCGGGCGACGCGCCACCTCCAGCTCAGATTCGGTGAGACTGGTGTCGATAGAGGTTGTCTGCTCCACGGCAAACAGCTTTTCCTGCGGCTCTGACAGGTCCATGTCGAGCAGCCAGCCAAGCTCGCTCTCGGGAGAATCCGTGACGGGATCGACTCCTTCCATGCCGGTGAGCATCTCTGTATTCGTATCTGTATACACGGTTTACCTCCACTGTCCCTATTGGCGGTTGACTGGGTCGCCTGTGAACCTAATGGGTGACTGCGCCTGTAACGGCCACCGGGCTAACCAGCCGGGCGGACCCCCGCGAGGCATCCGCCGCCTGCAGATCACGGGGCGCCTGCCGGTTGCCGGATTTCGCTGCCAGGAAACAGCGATTGGTGAGGTGGCGGATACTGGCGATGTCCAGCTCACCTGCATTCCGGTACGAACCCACCAGTGAGGGCAGCGCCGCTACCACCTGCTGCAGTAACTCCTGCAGCCTTGCACCTGCCGCCAGTTCGCCATCGAGCACTCGATCCAGCATATCCTGCACTGCCCATCCCAACTCACCCAGGATGTTAGCGCCAACCGCGCGACCGTTCCCCTTGAAAGTGTGGAAATGTCGTCTTATATCCCGCAATAACTCGTTCGGCTGCGGATCCAGCGCCCATGCGTCGGTCAAATGGATCAATTCGCGGACGATTTCATCGGATTCCTCGATAAATACCTCGCGGAACTCGGCGGAAATCTCTGCGTCCTGAACCAGGTTGACTGCGTCAGATCGAACCGGATTGGTAACTTCTGCGCCGGGTGATACCTGCTCCTGCCACTTATCCAGTTCAGCCGCGCGCTGTTCGGCAACAGTGATCAAATAGGAGGTATCATCCAGCGGATCGGCGAGGGAGCGCTGCAAATGTAACTCGATCCGGGCGAAGGCATCGGCGAAGCAGCGGAACGCGTCATCCTCGCGCACGCTGCCGGCTCTGCTGGCGGCGCCCAGCCAACGACGGCACTGCTCGATCACCTGGCCTTCCCGGGCCATACCGGCAAAGCACAGCGCCCCGGATATATGCTCGAGCAACTGCAATGACAGATCGATCGCCTTGCGCTCCGGAATATCGTCCAACCCGTCCAGGTATGCCCTGGCCAGTCGATACAACAGGTCCCGATCAACTTCGCCCCTGCCTGCGTCGCTCACTGCCTGCCGCAACTCCTCGTGACCCTTGTCGGTCTTGTTGAGGTGCCGACTGAGCGCTACCACGAGCTGCGACAGGCCTTCTTCGCCGGACGACTTTCTGGCCAGCGCATTGGCAAGGGCCTTGCGACGCAGGATCTGGTGCAGGTAATTCTCTACCAGGCTCATATGATTGAAAGTTGCGCTCACCACGCTCTGGCGCAGCTCATACTCCTTGCTGGAGTAGGTTATGGAAAGCCCGTGCTGGAGCTTATGCTCGATATCGAGTTTTACATCGACGATACTCCTGATGATGTCGTTGACGGCCAGTTCGTGTTGGGCCGCCGTATCCCGGTGAAGTCCGCGGCAGAGTTCACCCAGCTTCAGGTGTGACCGGCGCAGGGACTGGGCATGCTTTTGCTGACCCGCCGCGTCCAGGCGAAGCGCCGCGCCCTCGATGCCATCCAGCGGCGTATCGAACTGGACTGTATCCTGTGGTTCCCCCGCTTTGTGCGGGTCGTTGGCGCTGAAGAACTGCACCACCTGTTCCAGCTGGTTCATTGCGCCGGTAAGCGCCGTAATCAGCGCATCCATGTGCACCAGGCCGCGGCTGGCCTTTTCTATCGTCCTCTCGTCGATACCGAAGACCTTCCTGATGTGGGCGATATGGACAGGCCTGGCCTTGCAGGAGGCTATATAGAACAGCATCTGCTGCTGGCAGTCATCGTAGTCCACCGTGGCATCGATCCGGCTGCCGTTTTCCCGGGCAAACTTGATGAGAAACGCGCCGGTCTTGAATATCTGGCCGATACACTCGTCCGGGACAATCAAGCCACCGGCTATGCCCTCGCACAGCCCGATCATCGTGAACCAGAAGCGCTCCGCAACAGTACCGGCGAACAGCAGTTGCATCTTGCGCGAGATCCGTGCGACCGTCTTCATACCCTCGATCACGTTGCGGCGACGCAGCGCCATCTTCGCCATTTCCAGGTAGAGGGCCAGCATCACATTGGCGTGGTTTCTCACCTCCTCATCTGAAGCGCCAGTTGCACCAGCGCTTATCCCCGCGCCGGGCGCAAGCTCCATGTGAAAAAAGTAGGCTCGTGGGCGCGGGCTCTCGCCCAGCCATCGGCGCAGGTCATTGATGTGCTGTTCCAGGCCCTGGCCGGTATCCTGGCGCGCGTTCTGGGTGTGGGCCAGGTACGCGGGCAACATCTTAAGGGCTTGCATGAGGCCGCCCATGGTCAGCTTGCGCCGCTCTCCGGCGACCTTTTCCTTGTATATGTAGTTGAGGCTGCGCTCCATCTCGAGGGTAAGCATCTCGCCCTTTTTCATTCCCAGGGCACGGAGGGTGGAGGTTATCTGGTGTACTGCCCACATACACTGCAGCAACGGCTTCTTCTCGGCCGGATTGTTGCTGTACTCGACAAGGGCTGCCTCGGCGCTCTCCGCCTGCCTGTTCATTAACCCGACCACCCACTTCAGGGCAACGATATCCGGTTTACTTGCCACTAGCTGCACCTCCAATTCCGATTTCTGCACTTGCCTGGGGTCACTCATCGCCGCTAAAGCGCGAGCACACTTACACGGTTGCCGTGACCCGCTCTGCCCGCTCCATTGCGCTCATATCCGCCTCGCGGTAAACCCGCGGCGCCACGGCGATACGCTCGAGATCCTCGGCGGATACCTGCCGCGGTTCCGCCGCTGCCCGCTTGTTGCCAAGCCTGAACTTGCCCAGGCTGTCAGCTGCATCGCGCATGGTCCGCTGGAGACGCGCCGCGCCCAGCCTGGTGGATTCGCTGAATTTGCCTATTTCCATATTTCGTTCGCGAATTTGCGTCATCGAGCTGTTCATGTGCAAGGCGCTGACGGCAGACTGCCCGGCCGCCTCGTCGACATTGCGGATGATGGAACTGATTGCGGCTGAGCCGGAGTTGATCTCCTCGAGGGAGCTATCGAGGCGGTCGATGTACTCCAGGATCGTCACCACCGTACCGACCGTATTTTCCATACTGGCGAGGTTTTCCGCCGACATATTCTGCAGGGTGCGGACCTCCGATATGATCTTGCGACCCTCTTCCCCCGCTT
>CAYTDW010000128.1:0-6884 GCA_964436585.1 uncultured Halioglobus sp.
GACACCGAGATGGCGCAATCCCTTGGCTGCATGGAACTGGAGGAGGAAGACCTGGCGCTTTGCAGCTACGTCTGCCCGGGCAAGTACGAGTACGGTCCCATCCTGCGGGACAACCTGACTCGAATCGAGAAGGAGGGTTAAGGCGTGGGACTTCGACAGCTTCTGGACAACATCGAACACCATTTCCAGGAAGGCGGGCGATACCAGAAATGGTTTGCCCTCTATGAGGTACTGGATACCTTCCTGTACGCGCCGAATTCGGTAACCCGCTCCACCGCCCATGTGCGGGATGGCGTGGACCTCAAGCGCATCATGATCACCGTGTGGCTGGCGGCCTTTCCCGCCATGTTCTACGGCATGTACAACCTGGGATTGCAGGCCAACGAAGTGCTGCCCGCAGGGCAGGGGGTCGAGGGCTGGCACGGCTTCCTGATCGAACTGCTGGGCGGCTACGACGCGAGCAACATCTGGCATTGCTTCTGGTACGGAGCCGTGTTCTTCCTGCCGATTTATATCGTGACCTTCCTCGTGGGCATCAGCTGGGAGATCCTGTTTGCCATTCGCCGCGGGCATGAGGTGAACGAGGGCTTCTTCGTCACCTCGATCCTGTTCGCCCTCACCTGTCCGCCGGATATTCCCCTGTGGCAGGTGGCCCTGGGGATCAGCTTCGGCGTGGTGATCGGCAAGGAGGTTTTTGGCGGCACCGGCAAGAACTTCCTCAACCCGGCACTTACCGGCCGGGCGTTCCTGTATTTCGCCTACCCGGCCCAGCTGTCGGGAGACGCGGTCTGGGTCGCGGTTGACGGCCACACCGGCGCCACCGCGCTCTCGGTGGTAGCGTCCGAGGGAATGGATGCCCTGCGTCAGCAGTGGACCTGGATGGAGGCCTTCATCGGTTCGATTCCGGGCTCAATCGGCGAGACCTCCACCCTGGCCATTTTCATCGGCGGCGCGCTGCTGCTGGTCACCCGGGTGGCCTCCTGGCGCATCATGGCCGGGGTGATGATAGGTATGGTTGCCCTGTCGACCCTGTTCAACCTGATCGGCTCGGATGACAACCTCTCCTTCGCCATGCCCTGGTACTGGCACCTGGTTACCGGCGGCTTTGCCTTCGGCATGGTTTTCATGGCGACCGACCCCGTCTCGGCCTCCATGACCGATATCGGCAAATGGTACTTCGGTATCCTGATCGGGGTGATGACCGTGCTGATCCGGGTGGTGAACCCGGCATTCCCGGAGGGCATCATGCTGGCAATCCTGTTCGCCAACATCTTCGCCCCCATGATCGATCACTTCGTGGTCCAGGCCAATATCAAACGGAGGCTTGCCCGTGTCCAGTCATGAGAGCACCAGAAAAACGCTGCTAGTCGCCTTCTCCCTCAGTCTCGTGTGCGCGGTGTTTGTCTCCGCGGCCACCGTGATGCTGAAACCGGTGCAGGAAGTAAACCAGGCCCTCGACCGCAAGCGCAATATTCTGGCCGCGGCCGGAATGCTGGTGGAAGGCAGGAGCGTGGAGGAGCAGTTCTCCCAGGTTTCCACCCGCATCGTCGACCTGCGCACCGGCAGGTTTTCCGATGACGAGGATCCGCAGAAGTACGACCAGCGCAGGGCAGCCAAGAATCCCTCGCAGTCCGAGCAGCTTTCCGAGAAGCAGGACGTGGCCAAGATCGGACGCCGCGAACACTTCGCGGTCGTTTATGTGGTGGAGAACGACACGGGTGGCATTGACAAAGTCATCCTGCCGGTGCGCGGTTACGGCCTGTGGTCTACCCTCTACGGTTTTATCGCCGTGGAGGCCGATGCCAATACCATCGCCGGACTTGGTTTCTACCAGCATGGCGAGACGCCGGGCCTTGGCGGTGAGGTCGATAATCCCCGCTGGAAAGCCTTCTGGCCGGGCAAGGAGGTTTACCGTGAGGGGGACGTGGCGGTGAGCCTGATCAAGGGCTCGGTTGACCCGTCCAGCGCCAGCGCACCGTGGCAGGTGGATGGTCTTGCCGGCGCCACTCTCACCTCAAAGGGCGTCACCAACCTGTTGCATTTCTGGTTGGGCGAAAACGGCTTTCAACCATTCCTCAACAACCTCAGAAACGGGGAGGCATGATCATGGATTCAGTCAAGGAAATTGTTACCGGGCCTATTATCAAAAATAATCCCATCGCCCTGCAGATACTCGGCGTGTGCTCGGCCCTGGCGGTTACCTCATCCCTGAAAGTGACCCTGGTGATGTGCGTGGCCCTGACCCTGGTCACCGCATTCTCCAGCCTGTTGATCTCGGCCGTTCGCAATCACACCCCGGGCAGCATCCGGATTATCGTGCAGATGGTCATTATCTCTTCCCTGGTAATCGTGGTGGACCAGTTTCTCAAGGCCTACGCCTTTGCCATGAGCAAGCAGCTGTCGGTGTTCGTGGGGCTGATCATCACCAATTGTATTGTGATGGGTCGGGCCGAGGCCTACGCCATGCAGAACCCTCCGGTGGCGAGTTTCCTCGACGGCATCGGCAATGGCCTGGGTTACAGCGTGGTGCTGATCACGGTCGCCGTGGTGCGCGAACTGTTCGGTTCCGGCAAGCTGTTCGGGTTTGAGATCCTGCCCCTGGTGACCGAGGGCGGCTGGTACACCCCCAACGGCCTGCTCCTGCTTCCGCCCAGCGCGTTTTTTCTCATCGGGCTGCTCATCTGGGGCTTGCGCAGCGTCCGCACGGAACAGGTGGAGAAGCGCGAGTACAGGCTGGCGCGACATACCGCCGTAGGGGAGGGAGCGTAATATGGAACACTACCTGGGCATGTTGGTCCGCGCGATCTTTATCGAGAACATGGCGCTGTCGTTCTTCCTGGGCATGTGCACCTTCCTGGCACTTTCCAAGAAAATGAACGCGGCGCTGGGGCTGAGTGTGGCGGTGACCGTGGTGCTGGCCATCACGGTGCCGCTCAACAACCTCATTTATACCTACCTGCTGCGCGAAGGCGCGCTGGCCTGGGCCGGCCTGCCCGAGTTGGACCTCAGTTTCCTCGGCCTGATCTCCTACATGGGGGTGATTGCCGCTGTGGTGCAGATCCTGGAGATGTTCCTGGACAAGTATGTACCTGCACTCTACAACGCCCTCGGTATATTCCTGCCGCTGATAACGGTGAACTGCGCCATCCTGGGCGCCGCCCTGTTCATGGTCGAGCGGGATTACAATTTCGCCGAGAGCGTGGTGTTCGGCACGGGTTCCGGCATCGGCTGGGGGTTGGCCATCGTCGCACTGGCGGGCGTCCGCGAGAAGCTGAAGTACTCGGACGTGCCCGATGGCCTGCAGGGCCTGGGTATCACGTTCATGATGGCGGGGCTGATGGCGCTCGGCTTCATGTCCTTCGGCGGCATCGACATCTAGGCGGGATTGAATTTATATGGATATGACTATTGTCTATGGCGTCACCATGTTCACGGTGATGGTGCTGATCCTGGTGGTGATTATTCTCTACGCCCGCTCGGCGCTGGTCAGCACCGGTGACGTACACATCGAAGTCAACGGCGAGAAGACCATCACGGTTCCCGCCGGTGGGAAGCTGCTGCAGACCCTGGCCGAGGCAAAGTTGTTCCTGCCCTCTGCCTGTGGTGGCGGTGGTACCTGCGCCCAGTGCAAATGCATCATCACGGCAGGCGGCGGTTCCATGCTGCCCACCGAGGAAGCGCATTTTACCAAGCGCGATGCGGCAGAGGGCTGGCGCCTCAGTTGCCAGGTTGCGGTCAAGCAGGACCTGAAGATCCATGTGCCGGAGGAGGTTTTCGGGGTAAAGCAGTGGGAGTGCACCGTGGTGTCAAACCCCAATGTGGCGACCTTCATCAAGGAACTGACACTGAAGCTGCCTGAAGGCGAGAGCGTGGATTTCCGTGCGGGCGGTTACGTCCAGCTGGAGTGCCCTCCCCACCACGTAAAGTACGCGGACTTTGACATTGGCGCCGAATACCGCGGTGACTGGGAGCGCTTTGGTTTTTTCAAGCTGGAATCCGTGGTTAAGGAGACGACCATACGGGCCTACTCCATGGCCAACTACCCCCAGGAGCGGGGTCTGGTCAAATTCAACATCCGCATCGCCACCCCGCCCCCGGGCAGCCAGGGTCTCCCGCCAGGCATCATGTCCTCCTGGGTGTTTGGCCTCAAGCCCGGTGACAAGGTCAAGGTCTACGGCCCCTTCGGCGAGTTCTTTGCCAGGGACACGAATGCCGAGATGGTATTCATCGGCGGCGGCGCCGGTATGGCGCCGATGCGCTCACACCTGTTCGACCAGTTGAAGCGGCTCCATTCCAAGCGCAAGATTTCCTTCTGGTATGGCGCGCGCTCCCTGCGCGAGATGTTTTACCAGGATGAGTACGACCAGCTCGCGGCGGAAAACCCGAACTTCCAGTGGCATGTCGCCCTGTCGGAACCCCAACCCGAGGACAACTGGACCGGCTACACAGGCTTTATCCACAATGTGCTGTACCAGGAGTACCTCAAGGACCACCCGGCACCCGAGGACTGCGAGTACTACATGTGTGGGCCGCCCATGATGAATGCCGCGGTCATCCAGATGCTGACGGAACTCGGTGTCGAACCTGAGAATATCATGCTCGATGATTTCGGCGGTTAAGACCCGAAGCCACCCACGCAGGTGGCTTCTTGCTTTTGCCGGGCTCGTTTTGCTGTGCGCCCTGGCTGCCTGCGGCGAGCGGAGTTCACCGCTGCAGCTCAGCGGCCAGAGTATGGGCACCAGCTGGCATGTCACGGTGGTGCCAGGCGCGGCCACACCGCCGGTGGCAGACCTGCAACAGGGTATCGAGGCAGAGCTGGAGGCGGTAAACCGCAGTATGTCGACCTACCAGGAGGACTCCGAAATCAGCCGCTTCAACGCTGCCGGGGTTGACCAGTGGTTTGCGCTGTCCCCGGACCTGTATACGGTGTTGTCCACCGCGATGGCAATCGGCTCGCAAAGCGATGGCGCCTATGATGTCACAGTCGGGCCGCTGGTCGACCTCTGGGGCTTTGGCCCCCCGGGCCCGGTGGCGACACCACCGTCGGACGACACCGTTACGGCGGTTCTGGAGCGGATCGGGCAGGACCACCTGCGGCTGGACGGGGAGGGACAGCGCCTGTTGAAACGCCGCCCCGTCAGACTGGATCTGTCTTCCATTGCCAAGGGCTACGGGGTTGACCGGGTCGCCCAGTGGCTGGGTTCGCAGGGCGTGGAGCGTTACCTCGTGGAGGTGGGCGGCGAAATGCGCCTGGCGGGATTGAGTGCCCGGGGCGATCCCTGGCGCATTGCGATCGAGCGCCCAGAGAGCGGTGACCGCGCGGTGGAGCAGGCTATCCGCCTCACCGATGTGGGGATAGCCACCTCCGGTGACTACCGCAATTTCTTTGAGGTCGAGGGCAAGCGTTACTCCCACAGCATCGACCCGAGGCGGGGCTACCCTGTGGATCATGACCTGGTCTCGGTGACGGTAGTCCATCCCAGTTCCATGATAGCGGACGGCTGGGCCACGGCGCTGGTTGTGCTCGGTTACGAGAAGGCGATGGCGGTGGCGCAGGAGCAGGAATTGGCGGTATATTTCATTCGACGCCAGGGCGACGCGTTCGTCGACAGTTACACCCCGGCGTTCGGGCCCTACCTGGTACATGCCGGGGCGGAACACTAACGGGAATCCACCGGGTTCCGGAGACAGGATATGACCCTATTCCTTATCACCTTGCTGGTCTTCTGCCTGGTCATGGCGGGGATGGCTGTGGGCGTTATGAACGGGCGGGCGCCCATCAAGGGCTCCTGCGGCGGCATGGGCGCGCTGGGAATCGATACCGCCTGCGAAATCTGCGGCGGCAATCCGCAGCGCTGCGACGAGCAGACGCGGGAACCCAAAGCGCCGCCGAGCCAGGCCGCCCTGTACTATGCGGCAGACACCCAGGCTGCGGACAAGGCTGGCGACAATTAGCCCACCGGTAGGCCCTGCTTGAACCCCCCCGGTGGTTCCATCAGGCACTACGCGCCCTTCATCGGCCTGCGCTACAGCTTCAGTCGCAAGCGCAATCGCTTTACCTCTGTTATTGCCATGGTGTCCATGTTGGGGATGGTGATCGGCGTGGCCAGCCTGATCACGGTGTTGTCAGTGATGAACGGTTTCGGGGGCGAGTTGCGGGAGCGTATCCTGTCCCTGGTCCCGCACGGCTACGTAGCGCATGGCGATGCCGGTATCGCCGGGTGGACTGAACTGGCCGGGCGCTTGCGGCAATCACCCGGCATTGTCGCGGTCTCACCCTACATCAGCGACAAAGTGCTGCTCGCCAGCCCCACCAACCTGCGCGGTGCCATGCTCACCGCCATCGATCCGGCGCTGGAGAAAGACGTTTCGCGGATCCCGGCGACAATGGTCGCCGGCTCGCTGGAAAGCCTCGGCGAGGATGGCTTCAACGTGGTGCTGGGGGCTGCCCTCGCCCGGGTCCTGCGGGTCGGCCCGGGCGATTTCGTCGATGTCACGGTGCCGCGGTTGACCGTCACGCCGCTGGGCGTGTTCCCCCGCAGCAAACGGCTGCAGGTGAGCGGCCTGTTCGAGGTCGGCGCCCAGCCGGATGGCTACCAGGCCTATGTCTCCCTGGCCACGGGGCAGAAGTTGCTCGGCCAGCGCGGGCATGTCGATGGCCTGCAGGTGAGAACAGCCGACCTGTTTGCGGCGCCCGCCATCATGGCGGAGCTGGCACAGGGCCTGCCTGCCGACTTCCAGGTGAGCGACTGGAGCCAGTCCCAGGGTTCACTGTTTCGCGCCGTAAAAATGGAGAAGTTGATGGTGAGCCTGCTACTGCTCAGCGTCGTGGCAGTCGCGGCATTCAACATCGTCTCAACCCTGGTGATGTCGGTGGCGGAGAA
>CAYTDW010000129.1:0-6874 GCA_964436585.1 uncultured Halioglobus sp.
GCCCAGGCCCGTGAGGTGTTTGACGTGACCGGCGCCGGCGACACGGTGATCGCCGTGCTCGCAGCGGCACTCGCCGCCGGGTCTGAACTGGCCCAGGCAGCGGTCCTGGCCAATATCGCCGCCGGCATCGTGGTGGGCAAACTGGGAACTGCCAGCGTCAGTGCACCCGAACTGCGCCGGGCGCTGCAACAGGAGCAGGGCTCGGGGCGAGGCGCCCTGTCCCTGGAGCAGCTGCAGGTTGCGGTGGCGGATGCCCGCAGCCAGGGGGAGCGGGTGGTATTCACCAATGGTTGCTTTGACATCATCCATGCGGGCCATGTGGCCTACCTGGAGCAGGCGCGCAAGCTGGGCGAACGCCTGGTGGTGGCGGTGAACAGCGACGACTCCGTGCGCCGCCTCAAGGGCAGGGGCCGGCCGATCAACCCGGCGGAGCGCCGCATGGCGGTGCTGGCGGGGCTGGAGGCGGTGGACTGGGTTGTCTGTTTCAGCCAGGACACCCCGCGCGAACTACTGCAGGTCCTGCGGCCCGATGTCCTGGTCAAGGGCGGCGATTATGCCGGCAAGGGCAGCGTGGTGGGCTGGGAGATCGTCGAGGCCTACGGCGGCGAGGTGCGGGTGCTGGATTTTGTCGATGATGTTTCCACCACGGCCATCGTCAGCCGGATCCGCGAGGACCGGGGATTCGCCGACTAGCAGCCGAGAACCCGCCTTGCCGCTGCCACGTCAGCCTGCAGGTGCGCCGGGTCGATGGTGCCGACTACCGCCGCGCTGGTGCCGGGCTGGCCGAGTGCCAGCGCCAGGCCCGTATCCACTGGCAGTTGCCCGCTGCCCAGCGCTTTCTTGACCAGCGCGCCGCGCCGGAGCTGGTAACAGCGCTCCAGCACCGGCAGTTCCTCCTGCTGCTGCAGGTTGTAGGTCAGCATGACAACATCGCAGACCGATGCGGCCGCCAGCCCGCCCGCCACCGTTTTGGTCGACATGCCATAGGCCCGCAACAGCCCTTGCGCCTTGAGTTGTGCCAGCGCCTCCAGGGTGCCCATGCGCTCGATAATCTCCAGGTCGCTGCCGTCGGAATGCACCAGCGCGATGTCCAGCACGTCGGTGCGCAGGCGGCGCAGGCTGCGCAACACCGATGCGCGGGTGTGTTCCGGGGAGAAATCGAAGCGGGACTGGCCCTGCTCGAATTCCTCGCCCACCTTGCTGCAGATCACCCAGTGCTGGCGCTGGCCGGCCAGCAGCTGGCCCAGGCGCTCCTCGCCGCTGCCGTAGGCCGGCGCGGTGTCCAGCAGGTTGATACCCAGTGCCCTGGCCTGATCCAGCAGCCTGGTGGCGCTGGCATCATCCGGCAGGGTAAAACCGGTGGCGTACCTGAGGCCCTGGTTGCGGCCGAGTTTCACCGTGCCCAGGCCCAGTGCGCTGACCTCAATACCGGTGCTGCCCAGGGGCCTGAGCCAGCTCATGGGAACAGCCTGTCCCAGTAGGGTGTGGCAACTGCGGGGCGGCCCAGGTAGGCCAGCGCTGCCAGGTCCGGCCGGTGGCGCGGCAGGACATGGTCCGCCACCAGCTGGCGCCCGATCTCATCCCCCAGGTCGGGGCAGAGCGTGAGCTTGGTGGGCCAGGCCGCCAGGGCGTTGTCGACCCCGTCCAGCTTGCCGACATAGGCGCGTTCGGGCCGCAGCAGGGCCGACTGGCGCGGCTCCGCCCGATCCAGGCGCAGCGTGGCCCACTCGGTGGCACCCAGGTCCAGCCAGGGCATCAGTTCGGCCAGCTCGCGCCGGGCCCGTTCGATCAGCGTTGCCGGTGCTGCATCCGCCGCCCCGGTGGACAGGTCACCCCCCAGGTACCAGACCGGTCGCCCCGAGTGGTCGCGGTGGGAGGAAATGGTCAGGCGGGGCGATGGATTGCTGCCCATGCAGTGGCCGTAAAAGGGTTCCGGGTACTCGTGCCTCACCAGCACCTGCTGCAGCGGGCGCCGCTGCATCTGCGGCTGCGCGCTGCCCAGCCCCGCCACCAGGGGGGCGTTACCGGCTCCGGCAGTGAGCACTAACTTCTCGGGCACGACAGTGCACTCGGCCAGCGCCAGCACCGCCTGCCTGCCCTCGCGGCGCAGCTCGGCCCGCTCCGGGTCGATGGCGAAAATGGCGTCGTGCTGGCATGCAGCCAGGGTCTCGACCAGGGACGGGACGTCGAGGACCAGGTCCGCCAGGCGGTACACCTGGCCGCGAAAATCCGCCGAGCGCAGGGCGGCCGGGTAGTCCGCGGCCGCCACTTTGCGCACATGCCCGCGCATCAGCTTGCCGGCGAGGAAGGCGCCGAGCTGCGATTGCGCGCCGCCGCTGGACCACAGGAAGAAATCCTCGCTCAATACCCTGCAGCCGCGCAGGTCTACCTTGCCTGCGCCCGCCAGGCACTGGCGCCAGGTGGCGGGCATGGCCGCAAGGGTTTGTGCGGCGCTGCTCCAGGCCCCCGCCAGGGCATACTTCACGCCGCCGTGGATCATGCCCTGGGAGCCGATGGTCTGGTAACCGCCCAGGGCCTCCTGTTCGAACAGGGCCGCGCTGTAACCCTGGTTGCGCAGCTGGTTGAGGGCCCACAGCCCGGCCACACCCCCGCCGATGATTGCGATGTCAATGTGCAGTACCCGCCTGCCCATGCCGCCGTCCCGAATGGCAAAGGGGCCAGTATAGCCCGACTGGCGCGGGATTCATTCGCCCCCCGGGCTCATGTTCCGTTGGACAAGGCGCTCGCTGGCAGGTCCATCGGGGGAGGTTTATGCTGGCCGCTTCGCCGCCGCCCCGGGAGCGCACATGCGCTTGCTCTACAGCGCCCTGTATTACTGCCTGTTGCCGCTGCTGGTGCTGCGCATGCTGTGGCGCTCGCGCCTGGTCCCGGCCTATCGGCGGCGCCTGCCGGAGCGGTTCGGCCTGTTCCGCGCGCGGCCTGATCTTGAGGTGCCGGCGATCTGGGTGCATGCGGTCTCGGTGGGGGAAACCCTGGCGGCGGCGCCACTGGTTGCAAGCCTGCTGCGGGACTACCCCGCCTACCGGATCGTGCTGACCACCACCACCCCCACCGGATCGGAGCGGGTCCGCGCCCTGTTCGGCCAGCGGGTGTTCCACGTCTACGCCCCCTGGGACCTGCCCGGACCCCTGCGCCGCTTCCTGCGACGCACCCGGCCGCGGCTGTTGCTGCTCATGGAGACCGAACTGTGGCCCAATATGCTGCACTACAGCAGGGCCGCCGGATGCCGGGTGGTGCTGGCGAACGCCCGCCTGTCGGCGCGCTCGGCGCGGGGTTACGCCCGCCTGCCGGGGCTGACCCGGGACCTGTTGCGCGGGCTGGATGTGGCCGCCTGCCAGAGCGCCACTGATAGTGAGCGCTTCCTCGCGCTGGGCCTGCCGCCGGCTGCGGCACAGGTGACCGGCAATATCAAGTTTGACCTGGCCATCGCGCCCGACCTGCGCGCGCGGGCCGCGGCCCTGCGCCAGCTGTTTGCCGGGGCGGGCCGCCCGGTACTGCTTGCCGCCAGCACCCATGAGGGGGAAGAGCGGATGATCCTGGCGGCGTACCGCGAACTGCGGCAGGCGCTGGGCGACTGCCTGCTGGTATTGGTGCCCCGTCACCCGGAACGCTTCGACGCGGTGTTCGCCCTCTGTCGCCAGCAGGGCTGGGCGGTAGTGCGACGCTCCGGCGGCACCGACCCGTCGGCCGCGGATGACATTCTGCTGGGGGACACCATGGGCGAGTTACTGTTGTTACTCGGTACCGCCACGGTTGCGGTCGTCGGTGGCTCCCTGGTCGCGCATGGCGGTCACAACGTGCTGGAGGCGGCCGCCTGGGGGGTACCGGTTATAAGCGGCCCGCATATGGAGAACTTCGCTGAAATTGGCGGGCAGCTGCGCGCCGCGGGGGGCATGCGCCAGCTGGAGCACCCGGCCGGGCTGACAGTGTGCCTGCTGGAGCTGTTGCGCGACCCCGAGCTGCGCCGGCGCATGGGCGCGGCGGGCATGGCGGTGGTGGCCGGCAATCGCGGCGCCAGTGCCCGCCTGCTCGACCTGGTGGCGCGACAGCTGGCGGGGGACTGAAAACGGTTTTATTTGGTTGCTGGCGGCGCCGTGGGCGGCGCTGGCGGCACCAGGAAGGCGTCAAAATTGTAGATATCCTCGGGGCTCAGCGTCCCCGCCTGCTCCTTCAGTCGCAGCATGTTCACGATGTAATCGTAGCGGCTGTTGAAATAGTCACGCTCGGCGATGAAGAGCGTGTTCTGGGCATTCAGCACGTCCACCACGTTACGGGTTCCCACTTCGTAGCCGGCCTGGGTAGCATCCACAGCGCTCTGGGAGGACACGATGCTCTGCTTGCGTGCCTCCACCCTGGAGACGTCACTGATCACGGTCATGTGCAGGGAGCGGGTGGCGGTCACTGTATTGCGGGTCAGGTTGATCAGGTTCTCCCGGGCGGCGTTGTACTCCTGGGCGGTCTGGCGGCGTTTGGCGCTGATGGCGCCGCCGCTGTACAGCGGCAGGTCCACCCGCAACTGCAGCACGTTCTCTTCCAGGTTGCCATCGGGTGAGGTATTGAAACCCGTGTCCGGCTTGATATCCAGCGAGCCGCTGGTGTCGAAGTTCTGGTATTCGTAACCGCCACTGACCTTGGGCGCGTGCTCCATCTTATTGGCCATGGCATTCTGCCGGGCCGCCTCTTCCTGGTGCCGGGCCGCCTTCAGGTTGAAGTTGTTCTGCAGGGAAAAATCCACCCAGGCTGCCCGGTCGATCGGGTCGGGCAGGTTCAGGGGTAAATCCTCCCTGAGCACGTTGAGGGTGCCCGGCGCCTGGCCGGTCAGCACCGACAGGCGCTCCAGCGCCACCTGTACATTGTTTTCATCGACAATGCGGTTGACCCGTGACAGGTCATAGGCGGCCTGGGCCTCGTAGACATCGGTAATGGCGATCAGGCCCACTTCAAAGCGCTGCTGGCTCTGTTCCAGCTGGCGTTCGAAGGCCCGCTCCTGGGCCTGCGATGCCGCCAGGTTGTCCTGGGCGCGCAGTACCAGCAGGTAGGCCTCAACCACGCGAACGATGAGGTTCTGCTGGTTGGCGGCAAACGTGGCCTCGGCTTCCTGGCTGATCTCCTTGCCGGACTTGAAGCTGAACCAGGCGGGCAGGTCGAACAGGGCCTGGTTGAGGGACAGCACATAGCCGTCGACAGTGGTGTCGGTGGTGGTCAGGGCCCGGTACACCGGGAACCCCGGCTGGGTGAAGTCCCGGGACTCGCCCTCGGTGTCGGCGTCCCGGTCCCGGTAGGAATAGGATGTGTTCACCTGCGGCAACAGCGCCGCCCGGGTGAGGTTTTCGGTTTCCTTGCGCGCCAGGTATTGGGCTTCCTCGGCTTTCAACTGGGCATCATTCTGCAGTGCCAGCTCGTATATGTCGCGCAGGGACTCTGCCTGCGAGAGCATCGGGCCGAGCAACAGAATCGAAGCCAGCAATGCGGCGGCCGTTTGTTTCATGTGATATTCCCTGGAGTAATCTGGTTGGTAAGGCGGCCTAGATAGTAGCAGTTTGCGACATGCCTTGCATTTATTGCAACCGGCAGAGTAATTGCCCGTCGCCTGTGGCGCCCCAAGTGATACACTTCGCCAACGTTGACGTGATCCAGTGGTTGGCCTGGGGCGTTGTTGAAGACCGTAAATAACCGCTTGGTGTGTTTGGAATGATGTTGCAGCGGGCGAAGAAAAAGCCCTTCAAAATTGATCTTGCTGAAATGCATGCGGTGTGCGAAGGCAACTACGCCCGGCTGTTGCGCTTGTTCCCGAATTATGAAAACGCCAACTCCCGCAGCTTTTTCGTGGGCGATGCCAGGGTGACCCTGGAAGTCATTGAGCGCTGTCGTTACACCACCATCTTCCACCTGCACCTGCACCAGCACCATGCGCAGGACGTGTGGCTGGGGCGCCTGCGGGTGGAGGCGCGTGCCTATCACGATGCCGGCATGCTCGAAGTGGGTATGTTCCAGTCGCATCGCAGCGTTGCGGCCCGCTACCAGTATCCCAACGACCGCATGTACCAGCAGGATGAAAAAACCCAGCAGAATCGCTTCCTGGCGGAATGGCTCGAACACTGCCTGAACAGTGGCCGGGCCTGCCCGGAAGCGGTCCATCTCAGCGGGTTTTAGCCGGCTTTTCCCGGTACCTGTTTCCCATGTCCCAGCCCCGCCCCGGCAGCTACAGCATCCCTCACCCTGGCGGCGTCGTCCGCGTGGTGCAGTTGACCGATACCCACCTGTGCAAGGCCCAGGGGGGCACACTCCTGGGCATGGATACCGACCACTCACTGCAGGCGGTCATCGACCTGGTCAAGGCCGAGCGACCCCACATCGACCTTCTCCTGGGCACCGGCGACCTCTCCGACCAGGGCGCTGTCGAGGCCTATCGGCGCCTGCAGGAGTATTTCGCCCAGCTCACCGACGCCAGCTGTTGGCTGCCGGGCAATCACGATGACCGCGCCAATATGGAGCTGGTCGCCAACGGCGGCCTGCGCCTGTGCCGTGAAATCAGGCTGGGCCGCTGGCAGGTGGTCATGCTGGATTCACAGGTGCCCGGCGAGGTGGGGGGCGAGCTGGGATCCCGGGAGCTGGAGTTGCTGCAGGCTGCCCTTGGCGCCGCCGCAGAGCAGGGCCTCTATTCGCTGGTCTGCCTGCACCACCAGCCGGTGGCGATCGGCTGCGAGTGGCTGGATGAGCAGATGGTGGCGGACGCGGCGGAGTTTTTCGCGATCCTGGACCGCTTCCCCGGAGTGCGCGGAGTGCTGTGGGGGCATGTGCACCAGCAGGTGGATCGCCGCCAGGGGGCTATCCAGTTGATGGCGTCGCCCTC
>CAYTDW010000130.1:0-6866 GCA_964436585.1 uncultured Halioglobus sp.
GCAGCACCCTCGAGGAAGTCGGTCGCGAAATCGGGCTGACGCGCGAACGCGTGCGCCAGATCCAGGTGGAGGCGCTCAGGCGCCTGCGTACCATCATGGAAAACAACGGTCTCGGCAGCGACTCCCTGTTTACCTGAGCCGCCGGTTCAGGCGCGGCGAAACTCAGCGGGACTGGTCCCGTGCCAGCGGCGGAATGCCCGCCGGAAATTGGCACTGTCGTGGTAACCCAACAGGGCGGCGATAGCCTCCACACCCAGCCGGCTCTCGCGCAGGTGGCGCGCAGCGAGTTCGCCTAACAACTCATCCCGTATCTGGCGGTAACCGCTGCCCTCCTGGATGAGGCGGCGGGCGAGAGTGCGCTTTGAAACGAACAGCGCCCTGGCCACATCCTCTTCGCTGGCGCGCCCGGCGGGCATCGACAGCAGCCTGCGCCGGACCCGGTCGATCATCGACAGTGAACTCGGGGGCAGCTGTGCCAGCAGTTGCTCGCAGAGGTCTCGAGCCAGGCCGTAGGAACCCGGATCCGCCCTGGCGTTCGCGGCTACCGCCAGGTCTGCCGGCAGCAGCAGTTGGCTTTGCCCCCGGGAAAAACGGGTCGGGCAGTGAAAATAATCCCGGTAGGCCTTGCGGTAGGTCGGGGGGCTGAATTCAAACTCGAACCCGCCAGCCGTCAATGACTTGCCCAGAACAGATTCGACCAGGGCCTGCAGCACCAGGGCGAAGCACTCCAGCAGCATCCGCCTTTCCTCCTCGGGTGCAGCCAGGCGAAGCTGCAGCGTGCACCTGAGCCAGGGGCCGGACACCTCGAGGCCCAGTTGGGCGATCGCGATGCGCAGTGGCAGGAAGTCGCGCAGCGCCCGCAGGGCGGTTATCAGGTCAGGGCTGCTCTGGGCGAGGTAGCCGATGGGGCCGTGCGCGGAGGGGTCCAGCTGGCTGCCCAGCCGCAGGCCCAGTTCCGGGTCGGGATCGAGGCGTCGCGCATTGCGCATGATGCGCAATTGTTGCGGGCCGCTGAGACGGGTTTCGTCACCCGGCAGCAGGACGCTGGTGGGCAGGTCGGTGCCCTCCAGCAGTGTGGGCAGATCCCGCTCATGCAGGCGCAATTCGCGGGCGAGCATGCGCGAGTAGTGGCTGGAGATGAAGGCCTGGTCGGTGTTATTGCGCATGCCCCATTGTCTCTATATGACCCCCTTGTGTCAAAAAAAGACCTCCCCCAATCCGTGCAATATCCCTACACTGGTTTGACCAACTGTCCAGGAGCCCCCAGCCATGCCGACCATCACCCTGATCGAGTACAGCGGCGCCAGCCACACGATTGACGCCGACGCCAGCAAATCCCTGATGCAGAACGCCGTCGACAACGGTGTCCCGGGGATTGATGCCGACTGCGGCGGGGCCTGTGCCTGCGGCACCTGTCACTGCTTCGTCGAGCCCGCCTGGCGGCAGGCCAGCGGCGAACCGGACGCGATGGAAGAGGCCATGCTGGGTATGCGCCCCGATCGCACCGAGCTGTCGCGCCTGAGCTGCCAGATCCAGGTGACAGCGGATCTGGACGGCATGGTGGTGCGGCTGCCCGAATTCCAGATGTAAGCAATAGCGAACGCCAACCAGAGGAATGCAACGATGAACCAGGCTGTAGCACTACCCGATGCCTTAACCATGCCGCTGGCCGAGATCGATGTCAGCGATCCCCGCCTGCTGGAGCAGGATGCCTGGCGGCCCTATTTCGCCCGCCTGCGCGCGGAAGACCCGGTTCACTACCAGGCCGACAGCATCTTCGGTCCATTCTGGTCGATCACCCGGTTCGAGGATATCGTCGCGGTGGACAGTGACCACAAAGCGTTCTCCTCCGAACCCATCATCGTGATCGGCGATGCGCCGGAAGATCTGCCGCTGGAGATGTTTATCGCCATGGACCCCCCCAGGCACGACCTGCAGCGCCGCGCCGTCCAGCCCGTGGTGGCACCCCGCAACCTGGCGGAGATGGAGGGGCTGATCCGCAGGCGCGTGCGGGATATTCTCGACAGCCTGCCCCTGGGTGAAACCTTTGACTGGGTGGAGCGGGTCTCGATCAATCTCACCACCCAGATGCTGGCGACCCTGTTCGATTTTCCCTTCGAGCAGCGGACCAAGCTGACCTACTGGTCGGACCTTGCCGCGGGCATGCCGGAGTTGGCGGGCGGTGATGTCAGCCATGAGGAACTGATGACCGGTATGATGGACTGCCTGCAGACCTTCACCCGCCTCTGGCACGAGCGCAAGGGCAGGGACAGTGGCTTCGACCTGATTACCCTGTTGCAGCGCGACCCCAGTACCGCCGACCTGGTGGACCGCCCCATGGAATTTCTCGGCAATCTGGTGTTGCTGATCGTGGGCGGCAATGACACCACCCGCAATTCCGCCAGCGGCGGCGTGCTGGCACTGAACCAGTTTCCCGGGGAGTACGACAAACTGCGGGCCAATCCCGGCCTGATCCCCGGTATGGTGTCCGAGATCATCCGCTGGCAGACGCCCCTGGCGCATATGCGCCGCACCGCCAGCCGCGACATTGAGTTCAGGGGCAAGCAGATCCGCAAGGGCGACAAGGTGGTGATGTGGTACCTGTCGGGCAATCGCGATGAAACCGCCATCGAGCGTCCGGACGACTTCATCATCGACCGCAGCAATCCGCGCCACCATATCTCCTTCGGCTTTGGCATCCACCGCTGCATGGGCAACCGGCTGGCGGAAATGCAGCTGCGTATCCTGTGGGAGGAAATCATGCAGCGTTTTTCCCGGGTGGAAGTGGTGGGTGAGCCGGAGCGGGTGCGGTCGAATTTCGTGCGCGGGTACAAGACGCTGCCCGTGCGCCTGCATCCGCTGTAAGCGGCGCCCGCCAGCGGGTCGGCGCCGGACGCACTATCCGCCGGCGCTCTCCCGGCACAGCTCCAGCCAGCGCTGCAGGGCAACGCTGCGAAATTTGTTGCGGTGGATAATCAGGTACAGTTCCCGGCGGAAGTCCCTGCCGGGCACGGCCAGCGGCACCAGGCTGCCCCGGCGAAAGGCCTCCACCAGGCTGATCCGCGACAGGCAGCCCACGCCCAGGCCAGTTTCCACCGCCCGCTTGATCGCTTCCGTGTGCTGCAACTCCATGGCGATATCCAGGGCGGGCAACAGCCCGTGCATGGCCCGGTCGAAGGCCTGGCGCGTGCCGGAGCCGCGCTCGCGCACGATCCAGGGCAAGGCCAACAGGTCGGCGTCGCCCAGGGCCCCGGACCCGGCCAGGGGATGGCCCGGAGCGCTGAATACCACCAGCTCGTCGGCGCGCCAGTGCAGTGTTTCCAGCTCGGCGTGGTGAAATTCTCCCTCGATCATACCCATGTCCAGCTCGAACGCGGCGACGCCCGCGGCGATGGTCTCGCTGTTGGCGACGCTGAGGGCGATCCCGGCTCCGGGATAGCGGTGGCGAAACTCGGCGATCATGGGCACCGCCAGGTAGTTGCCGATGGTCATGGTGGCGCCGATGCGCAGACGCCCCAATGCGTCCTCCCCGGCCAGGGCCTGCTCGAACGCCCGGGCCTGGGCCAGCAGGGTTTCCGCCTGGGGCCGCAGCTGGCGCCCGAGTTCGCTGAGTTGCAGGCGCTTGCCCACCCGGTCGAACAGCTTGACCCCGAACTGGTCCTCCAGCTCCTTGAGTGCGCCGCTCGCCGCGGATTGCGACATGGCCAGCCCCTCGGCCGCGCGCGTGACATTCTCCTGCGCGGCCGTGGCCAGGAACACCTCAAGTTGACGCAGGCTGTAGCGCATGGCGAAATCCTATATCGATATAACAGATATATATTATCAAATAAATCCTCTTAGACGATATAATAAGCACATCTACACTGACGACCGCTGACGTCACCACCGGAGCACCTTATATGGCAACCCTCATGCGCGAGCGGGTCACCTCGGTCCACCACTGGACCGATCGCCTGTTCAGTTTCAAGACCACCCGCAACCAGGGGTTTCGGTTCAAGAACGGCCATTTCACCATGATTGGGCTGGAACAGGAGGGCCGGCCGCTGCTGCGGGCCTACAGCCTGGCGAGTGCCAATTACGAGGACGAGCTGGAGTTCTTCAGCATCAAGGTTCCGGACGGCCCGCTCACCTCGAAACTGCAGGCGATCAAGGTTGGGGATGAACTGCTGGTCAACAGCAAGGCCACTGGTACCCTGGTGCAGGACAACCTGTTGCCCGGCAAGAACCTGTACCTGATTGCCACGGGGACCGGCCTCGCGCCGTTCCTGAGCATCATCAGGGACCCGGAGATATACGAGCGTTACGACAAAATCGTCCTCACCCATGGCTGCCGCAATGTCGAGGAGCTCGCCTACCGGGAGCTGATCACCGAGCACCTGCCGGCCCACGAATACCTGGGCCAGGACGTGCGCGACAAACTCATTTATTACCCCACCGTGACCCGCGAGCCGTTCCGCAACAACGGCCGCCTGACGGACCTGCTGCGCACGGGCAAGCTGCAGGCGGACGTGGGCCTGGGACCGATCGACGCCGCCAGCGACCGCTTCATGATCTGCGGCAGCCCCACCATGCTCAAGGAAATCTGTGAGTTGCTGGACAGCCGCGGATTGCGTGAAGCCCGCCACGGCGAGGCAGCGGAATATGTGATCGAACGGGCGTTTGTCGAGAGCTGATCCTGCGCGGTCACCGCGGGCCTTGCCGCCCGTGGTGAGAGCAGCCCGCCCGGCTCACGCCAGCGGACGCGGCTCCCGCCACATCAACCATACCGGCGGCGCGCCGCGGGCAAAGTTTATCTGGTCGACTACCTCGAAGCCGTGTCCCCGGTAGAACGCCAGGTTGTCCTGCTTGGAGTTCTCCAGGTAGGCCGGAAGGTTCTCCGCGTCGCATTTGCGCAGCACATGGCTGATCAGGGCGCTGCCTATGCCCTGGCCCTTGCACTCGGGCAGGGTGCCGATCAGGAACAGGTAGTAATGCGGTTCGCCGGGATGAAACCGGGCAGTGGCCAGGCCGCCGCGGCCGAAGCGGATAAACCCGCGCACACCGCAGACTTTAAACATACGCCACAGATTGCCGGCTGTCACCGGCCAGTGCAATGTCTGCTCAGGTCCCAGCCAGGCTGCGGCCCCCCGTCCCTGTTCCTCGATATAGGTCAGGCCGTGCGGCAGAAAGATCGGCAGCGTAATGTTGAAAAAAGTCCGCAGAAAGTCCGGATGACCCGACATCCAGAGCATGACCGGATCGTCATGAAACGCGCGCACCAGAATGTCGATCGCCTGCTGGCCGTCCTGCTGTACCTGCATGCCGTGTGTCATCTCACGCGTCCTCGACCGGCGGCACTGCTCAATAAATCTTGACGTGGGAGACAATGGCGGGGCACTCCGGCACAACGATGGAGTACTTGTAATCTCCCCGCGGCACGTCCTTGCCCTTTACCCGGCAGCGCAACTTGCCCTTCTTGTTGCTTTTGAAACTGCACTCCCGGTCACCCTTTATGACAAAGGGGTTGGGGCTGCCCTGGTCAAACACGATGGCGAAGGACTGCGTGGGATCCACTTTCCAGCTCACGTGCTTTTCCTGGCGGGTGCACACGCAACCGGATTCCACGCTGCAATTCGCTCGACCCTTGGCGGCCTCGTTGTTGCAGTTATCCTGTTCGCCCCTGAATACGGCCTGGACCCTGCATTGGGAGCCGTCGGCGGGTTTGCTGACGTCGATTGTGACGGTCTGCTTGACCGCTTCTGCCAGCACCTGGGCAGAAAACCCGCAGCTGGCCAACAGCAGGCCTGCAGTGAAAAAAAGCCTGGTTTTTCCGAAAAAAGACATTCAATCCCTCCCTGTTCAAGCTTCATATGGCTGGCGGCCGTCATGGTGGCTATCGCCGGCCGCGACGGGCGCGATTTGATCACGCCAGACCAGTTTAGCCTGCCATTCGCATGGAGGAAAACGAATCATGTGGTCCTGATTCGCGGGTGCAAGAAGGCATCGAGCGCCGGTTTCCTCTGCTATCCTGTTGCGGGACCTGGATGCGCAGCATTGGGGGTGTCATTATCATCGGCTGCAGGAGGGGTAATTGCAATGAAGGCAACGCGGGAAGACAGGGTTGAGGGCGCTGCAGGGTCTGGCCGGGGCTCTTTGAAGTACCTGTTGTTGGCGCTGGCGTTTATCGCGCTGGGGGTGGTGCTGTGGCGAACCATAGAGGGCCCATCCAACGCGCCTGTACCGGCAACAGTTCCAATCGCCGAGGTGGCAGCGGAAGCGGATCCCCTGCCGCCGGCAGCGGATATTCCGCCGCGGCCCGCACCAGTGACAACGGTCGTTCTGGAGCCATCGGCGGAACCGGCAGTGGCCCTGCCGGCCCTGGCGGACAGCGATACCCTGGTGCGTGAGCAACTGGCTGTCGCCGGGGCGAGCTCGCCGCTGGATCGTCTGCTGCAGCAGCCAAACCTCATCCGGCAGGGCGCCGCGCTGATCGATGGTTTCAGCCGGGGCCTGGTACTGCGCAAGCTGCTTGCCATCGACCCCCCCGCGGAAACCTTCGGTGTGCTGGAGCAGGACGGGCAGGTGTGGATGAACCCCGCCGGTTACGCGCGCTTCGACGAGCTGGTCGCGGCCTTCGCCGCACTCGATACCGCGGTGTTGGTGGATACCTTCCATACCCTGCGGCCGCTGCACGAGGAGGCCTTTGGCCAGCTCGGGCTCAACCCGGACGAGTTCGATAATGCCGTGATCCGCATGCTCGATCGGATTCTCTCAACCCCGGAAATAGAGGGTCCCATTGCGCTGACGCGAAAATCGGTCATGTACCGGTACGCCGACCCGCAACTGGAGGAGCTGGTTCCACTGCAGAAGCAGCTGCTGAGGATGGG
>CAYTDW010000131.1:0-6862 GCA_964436585.1 uncultured Halioglobus sp.
GCTGTTGGTCGCTTATTCGACCGTGGCCCAGATAGGCTACCTGTTCCTGATGTTTCCGCTCGCAGTCGAGGCGGGTGGCAACACCCTGGCGCAGGGTGCGGGGTTGACCGGCGGGGTGCTGCAGGCGGTGTCGCACGCCACCGCCAAGGCCAGCATGTTCATGGCAGCCGGCCTTGTCTATGCCGCGCTCGGTCACGACCGCATCGCGGACATGGCCGGCGTGGCCCGCGCCCTGCCCATCACGGTGCTGGCATTTGCGCTTTCCGGCATTGCCCTGATGGGCGTGCTGCCCAGCGGCGCTTATCTCGCCAAGAAGCTGCTGCTGGAAGCCGCCGACGGCTCGGGGCAGTGGTGGTGGACCATTGTGTTGCAAGGCGGCGCGGTTTTTACCGCGGGCTATGTGGTGCTGGTGCTGGCTAGTGTGTTGCGCCGTAGCCCTGAGCCACTGGCGCCGTTGAAGCGCGTCTCGCGCCTGTCCGAATGCGCCGCGCTGGCGCTCGCCGCATGTTCGCTACTACTGGCCCTGGCGGCACTGGGGCCGCTCCCATCCAGTCTGCTGTCCAGCGCCTTCGCCCCGGCGGAACTGCTGACGATCGTGCTGGTGGTCCTCGGTGGGGCTGTGCTGGCGCGGGGACTGGCACCGCCCGCCTCCGGGCGCGGGGATGCCGTTGCCGGCGGAGCGCTGCAGGTGGCGGGCGCCGTATTCGAGTCGGTTGACCGGTTCGCGCGGCGCTGGTCGGTGGCCAGCATCAGCCTGCTCCTGCTGGCGGCCCTGTTTGGCGGACTGCTGATGACCGGTGCAGCGAAATGACACGCATAAGCGGGCCGGCGCTGCCGCAGCCAGAAATTGCTACAATATTGGCCTGGTTGGGTCCGGCTGAACCGGGGTTGGAACTCGGGCGGCGTTCACTGCTGCCGGGCATCACAAAGAGGAAAGCACTATGAGGATCTGCGCGCTGGCGCTGCTGCTGGCCACAGTCACCGCGGGGTGCACCATTGGGCCTGACTACGAACGTCCCCCGGTGGATGCTCCCAGTACATGGCGTATCGACTACAGCAGCGCAGTCGATGTGGCCAACACACGCTGGTGGGAACAATTCGGCGATCCGGTGTTGAACGAACTGGTTGAGACGGCGCTGCGGGAAAACCTCGACGTGCGGATTGCGGCGGCACGAGTCGACCAGTTTGTCGGAGCGCTGACTTCGACCCGATCACAGTTCTACCCACAACTCGGGTACGACGCCGCTGCCGGGCGCGCCCGCGCCAGCCGCGTTGGGCAGCCGCCGCTGCCGCCGGGCGCCGACCCCTATTTTTCGATCTACGAGGGCGCGCTGGGCGCATCCTGGCAGCTGGATCTGTTTGGGCGCGTCGCGCGCCTGAGCGAGTCGGCACAGGCGCAAGTCTATGCCAGTGAGCAGGCACGGCGCGGGGTGGTGCTGTCGCTGGTGAGCGGTGTAGCCACCAGCTATATCACCCTGCGGGCCCTGGACCGGCAACTGGAGATCGCCCAGGCCACCGCGGCCAATTTTGGTGCCACCGAGCGCCTGTTCCAGCTGCGTTTCAAGGCCGGTATCGTCGCCAAAACCGAAGTCATGCAGATCACCTCGCAATACCAGCAGGCGCTGGCCGCAATTCCCGCCTTCGAGCAGGCCATCGCCGCGACCGAGAACTTTATCTCCATTCTACTGGGCCGCGATTCCGGTCCGGTGCCGCGCGGCAGGACCATCGACCAGTTGATCGCACCGCTGATCCCCGCCGACCTGCCGTCGGAGTTGCTGGAGCGCCGCCCGGATATCCTGCAGGCGGAGCAGAATCTGGTTGCGGCCAACGCCAACGTGGGGGCGGCGCGCTCTCTCTATTACCCGACCTTCTCCATCACCGGCGTGCTCGGCAGCGTCAGTACGGCATTCGATGATTTTCTGACCGGTCCTGCCGCCGCGCGCCTTATAGCCGCTGACCTTGCCGGCCCGATATTTACCTTCGGCGGCATCGAGGGCCAGGTCAGCTCAGCCGAGGCGGCCAACCGCCAGGCGCTGCTGGTTTACCAACAGACGATTCTGAACGCGTTTCGTGAGACCAACGATGCGCTGACCGGTTCACAGAAGAAGATCGAGCAGTTCGAGTTGCAGGCCAGGCGCGTGGAAGCGTTGCGCGAGTTTGCCCGGCTCTCCAGGTTGCGGTTTGACAAGGGCGTCTCGGGCTATCTCGAAGTACTGGTGGCTGATAACGAGCTGTTCGCCGCCGAACTGGCAGCGGTGGGTCTGCAGGCCGAACGCTATTCGCAGCTGGTCAACGTTTACCAGGCGATGGGTGGCGGCTGGGTTGACATCGCCACCTCGATGGCGCCTCCACCCCAGGACCTGAAGTAAATGCAATACCGGCTACCGGAACCGGCAGTGCATAATACCCGCGGCCGTCTGTTTGCCTGCGTACTGTGCCTGCTGCTCAGCGCAGCCGCCTGCCCCGCGCGCGCCGATATCAACCTGCTCCCCCCCGGCCGCACCATCGATCCGACGCAGCCGCTGCGCCTGTCGCTGCTGGTGACCGGCGAGGCCGATTCGCGCGACTATGTCCTGCCCGAAGTGTTGGTCGTCAGCCTGACGCCGGACCTGGGCGCTGC
Source organism: uncultured Halioglobus sp. (assembly GCA_964436585.1). Classification (GTDB taxonomy): domain Bacteria; phylum Pseudomonadota; class Gammaproteobacteria; order Pseudomonadales; family Halieaceae; genus JARRPM01. Next base: position 2,621 of record CAYTDW010000131.1, read on the forward strand.
CGCCACTGTGGAATTGCGTCGCGCAACAACAGTCCCCGACCCGCTCACTCTGCGCGCCGGTGAATTCATGCGCATCGATTATATCGGCGCGGTGCCGCCCAGGCTGCGCGGCCGGGTGCGCATCGACGCGGTGGATATGGATGCGCCGGCCATGCTGGTGCAACTTTCCACGCCGGCAACAAGGCCGGAACCCGAGGTGTCGCCGGTCGGTAACGACGCAAGCGTGGCGCAAAATGATTCGCCTGCACAGCCTGCGCCCGCCCCCGCCACGACCCTGCGCGTACGCGCCGACGCCGACCCGAATCGGCAGATGGATGGCCGCCTGAGTTTTTTTGAACCCATGTTCTTCGCGGTCGGGGACGGCAGCGATGCCAACGCCAAGATGCAGCTGAGCTTCAAGCTGCGCTTGTATGAGCCTGTTGACCAGACCTCACGCGACTTCGTCGACAACATGTACTTCGGCTACACCCAGCCCGCGTTCTGGGACCTGAGTTCCTACTCAAAGCCCTTTCTCGACACCAACTACAAGCCCAGCCTTTTCTACTTCATCCCCAGTACAGACTGGCGTGTCGACGGCAATGCGGTGGGGTTCGCGGCAGGCATCGAGCATGAATCCAACGGCAAGGATGAGCCCGAATCGCGCAGCCTCGACGTGCTGTTCGTGCGGCCCTATTTCAGCTTCGGCGATACGGGGGATTTCCACTGGACGGCATCCCCCAGGCTCTACGCCTACCTCGAGAAGAGCGAAAACTCCGATATCGCCAAGTACCGCGGCTACGGCGACTTCCACCTGAGCTACGGCAAGAACAACGATTGGCAGGCCGCCTGGATCCTGCGCAAGGGAACCAGTACCGAGAAGTTCAGCGCCGAGTTGCAGGCCACTTACCCGATCAACCGGTGGTACCCCGGCGTGGCGGGTTACCTGATGCTGCAGGCCTTTACCGGTTACGGAGAGTACCTGCTGGACTACAACGAACGCGAACCGTGGAGCGTGCGCATCGGCTACGCTATCTCGCGCTGATGCCTGCACACGTCTGACTAAAGCCGGGACACTTTTCGGGCGCTTACCGCAGGCGTTTCCGTCAGTGCGCCAGCCCATTCAGCTGTGCCCAACCGGTCCACATGATCTCGATGCCAATGCACAAGAGGATGAAGGCCATCATACGGATCATCACCAGCGTACCAATCCTGCCCAGTCGAGTGAGTACAGCGACTGAATTCTTGAAAATAAAATACAGTATTACGGAGACTATCGCTGCGCCGCACGCAGCGACCGCTGCGCCAAGCGCATACTTGACGGGATCGGGAGGTACATTCGCGGAGAGGGCGATCGAGGCAGCTATTGTCCCCGGCCCCGTGGTAAGCGGGAAGGTGATAGGAAAAAAGCTGCGCTGAATGACATCGGCTTGCGACACTTCCGTAGCGTTTTCCACCGCTTCGGCGAGTACGTCGTCTTCTTCGGTGTGATGCAGCATACGCCAGGCTGTCGAGGCCACTAACAGACCGCCGCCTATCCGCACGACAGGCAACGAGATGCCGAACAGGGCCAGCACATAGGTGCCAATCAGCATCGAGACAAGCAACACGAACCAGGCGTTAATCGCGACCTGTCGTGCCAACTGCTGCGCCAATGGGCGGTTTGCGCCAACAGTCGCGGCGAAGACGGGTGCGCTACTCAGTGGGTTTATGATCGGCAACAGCGTCATCGGAATGAGTATCAGACCGTGAATGAACCAGCTGATGTGTGATTCCACCAAACCCCCATAAGACCGTTGCAGCGCAGAGACGTGGGTTCAATTATAGATACAAACAGCCTGTCAGGGTACGATGCCGTCGTAGTCGCATTGTCCGTCAGCGCAGTTGTCACGCTTGACCAGTATCGAGGCTATCCTGCTTCCGCGCTCGGTTGCTGCGTCGGTACCGATGATTGCTACACGACCGTCAGCTGGCGCCAGGTACTCATGGACGATGTCCCCGAAGCCATTGCGCTGGACGGCGATTTTCTGCCCCTTGGTCACCGCATCGTTGAGCTTGACGAGCAGGGTGACAAAACCACCGGCGACTACTCGGGCCGATTCGAGGTCATTGCCGACAAAGACGTTCCGGTCTGCTGCCGTCTGTCGCTTCGGGCCAGGCAGGACGCCGTAGTGCACCAGCACATTGTGGTTGCCGTCGACGCCCATCTCGACCATTTCGGGAACGAAACCGCGGGGGCCGCCGAGTTCGGTCGTAACCGCCGGGATACCCGCCTTGACCAGCGAATACTCGAGCGTGCCGGGAAAGCCGGGATCGAGCATGAGCTGGTCGACCGGGAACAGCCCGCCGAGTTCGATCGAGGCCGGATCGTCCGCGTAGGCGAACACGAAGCGGGCGAAATCGACGCCCGTGCCGCCAGTGTGGTGATCGATGCCGATATCGACATTGCCCAGGATTAGCTTGTGAGTAATCAGCCAGCTATGGCGCTCGACGGCATTGCCGTCCTCACGGCCTGGCCAGGTGCGGTTGGGGTTGATCTGCTCCCCGCCCAGGTCGTTTATGGTCCAGGTGCGGGTGATATTTTCAATGCCCGGCCGACTGGGGCCGATGATCGCGATCGCGGATCCGGTCATGTTGGTAGGATCGAGTGTCGCGAAGGTTGCCTGTACCGCGGCGATCGGATTGAGTTCATCGCCGTGCACGCCGGCGACGAACAGGATGCGCTTGCCCGGCCTGGCGCCCTTGGCCACCAGCACCGGTACGTACCAGTACTGGCCGGTGGCCGTCTCGGCACCGCGGAACATAAAGCGATGCATCTGGCCGGGTGCAAGGTCGTTGAGATCGAGCTGGCTGATCACCCGGGCATCCTGGATCGTCTCGCCGGTGAAGACGGTGGCGGCATCCGCAGCCGTTGCCGATAAACCCATCACGGAGAAAAGGATTGCCGCCATTTGGAGTGTGCGTTTCATTTCGATTTCCTCTGGTTCATGCAGTTCATGGGATAAATCTTCCCTGTATCATCCGGATGCCACTAATGTTGCGTCACGTGCACGAGCGACAATCGCCACCCTAGAAGTCCTTGCGGATGGTCATCCAGACTTCCGTGGAGCTGTATTCATTGGCCAGTAAGTTGCTATCGTCGTAAATGTACAGGATCTCGGGGTTTAACGACCAGGAATTGGCGAACTCCCAGGTCAACCCACCGCCGACCTCGTAGAGATTGTCCTCCCGCTCGCCGACGCCCAGGATATTGTCAGCGGCATCGACATTCAGGCGTTCGATATTGTAGCGATCGTGCTGCCACCAGACGAACACGAAGCCGCCCAGCGTTTCTGTAATCGTAAAGCTCAATTCCGGCATCAGGCCGAAGAAGTTGGAATCGCCGTCGGGCCGGTCATCCGTTGCAAACTCGCGCCCGCCGAAGGCCCGCAGGTTGAAACTCGCCGTGCCGCCCAACAGGGAACGCGTCCACCCCGTGGTCAGCTCCGCGATATTGCGGCTGCGTTCGCGCAGCCGCCCGCTGGGGTAGTCGCGACGCCTGAACTCGAATTCGACGTTAAACTGGTCGATGGCGCTGAATGCATGGCGCCAGTCGCTGTAAATACCGTAGTCGTCGCGCCAGTCGCCGTTGCCGCGGTAACTGCGGCGGCCGCGCAGGCCGACCACCAGGTTGTCATCACCCATGCTGCGGTTGACGGCGCCATTCCAGCGCAGGTCCTTGTCGTCCCGGCGATCGTCGTTGTCGTGGTAATCGCGGAAACGATAATCGAGGCTGCCATTGAGGGCGTAGTCGTCATCGAGCCGGTAGTTCGCCCGGCCGCCACCGCGCAGGGCGACGAAGTTGTCGTCGGTATCGCTGCCGCCGAACTCATCGGTGCCGTCCGTGGCGTTGACGGAGTAATTGCCGTACCCGGTTATGCCATAGCCGCTGAGAACCAGGCGCTTACCCGCCGCATAGTCCTGCGCCGCCCTGGCGTACAACTCAACCTGCTGGTGCAGGTCGGGCGGCAGGTCGTCGATGCGCAGCACCTTTTCAAACTCGATCTTCGCGTTCGCATAGTTACCCTGCGCCATGTAGGTGCGGGCCAGATCCAGTTGGGCTTCGATTGAGTCCAGGTCGGTAGCCGAGCATAGGTGACTGGCGCATGCCAGGCTGCAGGCCAGGCCCAGCGCAGGCATGAACCCGACCGGTTGGCGCTGCGTAGGCCTTTGAGTTCGATTTCCGGGACAATTGGCCATGATTTTCACAGGGTTACTCCAAAGGTG
>CAYTDW010000132.1:0-6850 GCA_964436585.1 uncultured Halioglobus sp.
GGTAGAGCGTGCCGACGCTGAAACCCGATTTTTCGGCGATCCTGTTGGTCGTGGCCCTGCTGTATCCCTCCGCAATCAAAACCTGAGCAGCGGCATCCAGAATGGTCTGGATCGTCTGTCTGGAACGCGGTTGTTTTCCCTTGTTTTTCAGAACGATAGCCTGTTTAGCGTGACGGAAAAAATTTACGAGTAGTACAAAACTGAGGAATAACTTACCTTTGGCCAAAGTATTGTTAAGACAGATATTTGTGGCTGTCAAGCTTGAGGGGACAGGCTTCGAGTAAGTGTACGGCTGGCTGGCGATGCACCACCAATAAGAATCCGTCAAGGGGACAGCAATGACAGCAAGCAACAGATTCAGCCTGATCGTGGCGCTACTGGGCGGCCTTTTTTTCAGCGTCGATCACGGCGCTGTACAAGCGGCGGACGGGATTGGTGTCCTGGAAGAAGTGGTGGTGACCGCCACCCGCCGCAACCAGACCGTAAGCCAGGTTCCCCTGGCTATTACCGCGTTTACCGGCGACCAGTTACAGGCCAGGGGAATAAGCGACGTGCAGGACCTGGCGAGGGTGTCCCCGAGTCTGGTCATTACCACCAGCACCTCGGAAACAACCGGCACCGAGGTCAGGATCCGCGGCATAGGCACCTCGGGTAACAACCCCGGCCTGGAGCCCTCCGTGGGCATCTTCGTGGATAACGTCTACCGCAGCCGCTCCGGCCTCGCCGCCGGCGATCTGCTGGATATCGCCTCGGTGGAAATTCTGCGCGGGCCCCAGGGTACCCTGTTCGGCCGCAATACATCCGCCGGCACCATCAGCATCAATACGCTGAAGCCGGAATTTGAATGGGGCGGCTACGGCGAGGGTACCGTGCAGAATTACGACGGCTACCAGGTAGCCACAGGTGTCACCGGCCCCCTGCTGGAAGACACCCTGGCGTTTCGCCTGTCCGCCAGCTACAACGACCGCGACGGCTATGTATCCGACTGGCTGGATTCTTCCCGCGAGCTCTATGACAGAAACCGGGCCACCGCCAGGGGCCAGCTGTTGTGGCGACCGGATGAAAACGTGGATGTCCGCCTGATCGTGGATTACAAGCACAAGGACGAGCACTGCTGTGCCGCGGATTACACGATCGCCGGCCCTACCGCGCCGTCTATCGAGGCGCTGGGCGGCAACGTTACAACTGACCCGTTTGCCTACAAGGCACAACAGACTTTTGACAGCGAGGATGACCTGGACGATTGGGGTGTGTCCGCGGAGATCAACTGGGCCATCGCGGAAGATCTCTCACTGACCTGGGTCGGCGCCCATCGTGACGCCGATGCGTACGCCAATGTCGATGCCGACACTTCCAACCTGGACCTGGTGAAGGGTACGAACTGGAACCAGAACGATCATTTCATGAGCCAGGAGTTGCGCCTCAACGGGGTCACCGGACCTGTCGACTGGCTGGTTGGGGCCTACTATTACACCGACGATCTCGACGTGGATTGGCAGCTGCTTTACGGTGCGGATTTCGGTGACTATTTCAACCTGCGGCTGGGCGTTCCCGCCGCCCTTTTTCCCGAAGGCGTGGGCGACCAGTCCCGTTACTTCAAGCAGGACGGCGAGGGCTGGGCGCTGTTCGCGCACAACATTGTCGAACTCACCGATAACTTCGACCTGGTAGCGGGGTTCCGCTGGTCCGACGAAAGCAAGGATGCTACCGCCAGAGTGGTCAATGATGCAGTGCACTGTGCCCTGGCACCGTTCGTTCCCTTTTGTCCGGTACCGGATCTGCAGGCGTCGCGCGAGGAGGACGAACCCAGCGGCACGTTAAAGCTGGTTCGCAACCTGGATATCGGCAATATCTACGTCGGCTATTCCCGAGGCTTCAAGGCCGGTGGCTTCAACCTGGACCGGGACGCGGCGACTACCGGATTCGAATTTGATCCCGAAACCGTCGACTCCTACGAGGCAGGCCTGAAGTGGTCGGTTGCGGATCGCACCTTCGAGGCGAACACCGCAATTTTCTACAGTGAATTCGAGAACTACCAGATTAACGAATTCAACGGCGTATCCTTTGCCACCACCAATGCGGCCCAAGTGAATTCCAGCGGAACCGAGCTGGAGCTCAGTTGGTTGCCAATGACCGGACTGATGCTGGATGCCGGTGTTACCTGGAGCAATACCCAGTACGCCGAACACCCGGTTTCCAACAAGCTAGGCAACACCCTGGAGGGCAGGCGCGTCCCCTTCGCGCCGGAGTGGTCGGCTACCGGTTCGATATCCTATGAGATGCCTGTCGGCAGCTTCACCGGCTTCGGGGTGATCAACGCCTCCTACATGGGTGAGCACAACACCAACGAGACCCTGGAACAGGAGGCTGAAGTGGGGTCGTACACAGTGGTGAATGCGCGCCTGGGTCTGCGTACCGCGGATGCCAACTGGGAGTTCTCGCTGTGGGGTAAGAATATCTTCGAGGAAGAATACAATGTCATCCTGTTCAATACGGTACTGCAGGAAGGCAGCTGGAGTGGATTCCGTGGCGAACCGCGTATGTACGGGGCCAGCGTGCGATACGACTTCTGATCCCGGGCCGGTTTACCCGCACGCCGTCATACCCTGACTCACCCCAGACGCAGAGATACCGAGTAAACGGTATAGACATGAACGTGCTCATCGCCGGCGAGGGGCCCGAGGTGCTGCTGGTGCACGGCTTTCCCGACACCCACACGGTATGGCGTAAACAGGTCGCTGCACTATTCGCGGCCAGCTACCGGGTGATCGCGCCCGACACCCGCGGCTGCAGCGCGGGATCCTCGCAGATTAGGGTCTTACTGGCGCCGGTATTCCGTCGGCGTCAGGCCGCTCCAGGATTTGAAAGCGGCGGAGAATGAGGAGGGGTCACCGTAGCCGAGCAGAAGGGCGATTTCGATGATGCTCAGGCTCCTGTCCTCGAGGTACTTGCGGGCGAGGCTGGATTTCACGCCCTGCAGCAGCTGCTGGAAATTGGTGTCGCGCTCCCTGAGTCGCCGCTGCAGGGTGCGGCGCGAGACATTCATGTCGCCCGCAATACTGTCGATGGAACAGCCACCCGTGGGCAACTGGCGCCGTATGGCGGTGTGCAAGCCCAGGGAAAAGGCGTCGCTGACCGAGGCGTCGGTACTGAAGCGCGCGGAAAACTCCTGCGCCACCGCGTCGTAGAAGCGGGTGCTGACATGCAGTTGCGGGTTGTCCAGCAGCTTGCGGTCGTAGCGCAGTGCGCTGACCGGCTGGTCGAAGTGCAGCGGGGCGCCAAAAGTTGCGCGCAGCAGCTCCAGGTTGCGCGGTTTGGGATAGCTCAGGTCGACCCGGTGGGGCCTGACCGGCAGCAGGCAGTAGCCATCCATCTGCAGGGCCGCGGCCGACAGCAGGCTGTCGCTGATGACACAGCGCAGCGGATCCGGCGGCCGCAGCGGGCGCCATTCCAGCGCGAAATAGTCGCGGTGCCGGGCGATCGCCACCGACCCCACGTCTCCCAGCAGGCTGGCCACGCTGGGCACCAGGTTCAGCCAGTCGCGCAGGGTCTGGCTGGCGGATGCCAGGTAGAGAAAGAGATGGGCGTTCTCCATATGGGACACGCGGCCGCTGAGCAGGCCGAAGTCCGGGTTGCCGGTCTGCCCGATGAACTGCTGCTGCAGCCGGTAGTAGGTGGCCACCGGCAGCAGCGCATCGGGCACCGTGAGCAGCGCAAGGTCCAGGCCCGCCTCGCGGGCGATCCGTTCCGGGTTGGCGCCAAGGGCCTGCGCCAGGTCCATGACGCCTTTCAGCGCCCTGGCGTAGACCACTCCCCCGCGGGCCTCTTCCGGCTCCCTCAACCTGGCTCACTCCCCCCAACCGCTGCTGTGGCCTAGTGTACGCGGCATTGCCGCTGGCGCCATCTCCGTGCTGGATGGCGCCATTTCCCGTGCCTGATCCGGCGCGACTGCGTAAGATGGCCTGTCCTGATCCTGTCGCAGGGGAACCCCACAATGACTGACAAGCTATTGCGCATCGGCGGCGCCAGCGGTTTCTGGGGCGACGCCGCCCGCGCCACACCGCAGCTGCTGGATGTGCCGGGGCTGGACTACATCGTCTATGACTACCTGGCCGAGATCACCATGTCCATCATGGCCCGGGCCAGGGCCCAGGACGACAGCAAGGGCTATGCCGTGGACTTTGTCAGCGCGGCGATGAAACCCCACCTGGCAAAAATAGCCGCGCGCGGCATCAAGGTGATCTCCAACGCCGGCGGGGTCAATCCCCTGGCCTGCGCCGACGCCCTGCGTGCCCTGGTAAAGGAGCAGGGCCTGGACCTCAGCGTTGCCTGCGTGGTCGGGGACGACCTGATGGGCGCGGCGGCGGAACTGGCGGCGGCAGGCACCACCGAGATGTTCTCCGGCGAACCCTTCCCCGCGGTGAGCAAACTGCAGAGCATCAACGCTTACCTCGGCGCCTTTCCTATCGCCCGGGCGCTGGCGGCGGGTGCCGATATCGTGGTAACCGGGCGCTGTGTCGACAGTGCGGTGACCCTGGGGGCCTGCATCCACGCCTTCGGCTGGGGCCGGGACGACCTGGACCGGCTGGCGATGGGCTCCCTGGCCGGCCATATCCTCGAGTGCGGCCCCCAGGCCACCGGCGGCAATTTTACCGACTGGGAACAGGTGCCGGGCCTGGCGAACATGGGCTACCCCATCGCCGAGATCTCGCCCGACGGCAGCTTTGTCTGCACCAAGCCCGAGGGCAGCGGCGGCCTGGTCAACGTCGGCACCGTCAGCGAACAGATGTTGTACGAGATCGGCGACCCCCAGGCCTATATGCTGCCGGACGTGATCTGCGACTTTTCCACCGCCCGGATCGAGCAGGTGGGCGCAAACCGGGTAAGGGTGTACGGCGCCACCGGCCGCCCGGCGCCGGCTACCTACAAGGTCAGCGCCACCTACGCGGACCAGTTTCGCGGCGGCACCTACATGACTTTCTACGGAATCGACGCCGACCGCAAAGCCCGGGCCCTGGGCGAGGCGGTGTTCGAGGCCTCGCGCAATGTATTCAGGGCGTTCGGGCTGGCGGATTTCAGCGAAACCAGCATCGAGCTGATCGGCGCCGAGAGCCAGTACGGCAACTTCGCGCAGCTGCAGGGGAGCCGGGAAGTGGCGATGAAGCTCGCCGCCAAGCACCCGGACGCCATGGGGATCGGCATCCTGCTCAAGGAAGCGGTGGGCCTGGGCCTGGCCACCCCGCCGGGCCTGTCGGGTTTCGCCGGCGGCCGGCCCAAGCCGTCCCCGGTGGTGCGCCTGTTCTCCTTCACCATTCCCCGCGACCAGGTGCAGGTCCGGATTCTGCTCGATGGCAGCGAGACGGTCTGCGACGAAGTCCACGGCCAGCCCTTCGACCCGAGCCGCATCGCCCGGCCCGCGCCCCCGGCTGCCATCACCGCCGCGTTTGCGGTGACCGTGCCGCTGGTCGCCCTCGCCTGGGGTCGCAGTGGCGACAAGGGCGACAAGGCGAACATCGGCATTATCGCGCGCCGCCCCGAGTACCTGCCCTTTATCTACCAGGCGCTCACCGAACAGGTGGTGACGCAGCGGTTCGCGCATTTCCTCGCAGACACCGCCCCCGGCAATGTCGAGCGTTTCCTGCTCCCCGGCTCCCACGCCATCAACTTCCTGCTGCACGCCGTGCTGGGCGGCGGCGGCGTGGCCAGTATTCGCAACGACCCCCAGGCCAAGGGCTACGCCCAGCTGCTGCTGTCCTGTCCCATCCCGGTAACCGCCGCCATCGCGGAGACGCTCGCATGACCGTGTTCAATTCCAGGATCAATCCCAGGTCCGACGGCTTCCGCAGGAACCGCGAGGAGATGCTGGCCCATATCGAGCACCTGCAGCGGCTCAACAGCCGCGGGGCGAGGATCTCGGAGCAGCGCCGGCCGCGCTTCGAGGAGCGCGGCCAGCTGACCCCGAGGGAGCGCCTCGCCCGCCTGCTGGACCCGGGCATGCCCTTCATGGCCATCGGCAATATCGCCGGCTACCTGCTGGACACGCCGGACCCGGAAAAATCGATTCCCGGCAGTACCATCATCGCCGGCATCGGCTTTATCAGCGGCGTGCGCTGCGTGGTGGTGGTGGATGACAGCGGCATCCAGGCAGGCTCCCTGACCCAGGCCGGCGGTTATCGCCTCACCCGCGCCGAGGTCATTGCGCTGCAGCAGAAACTGCCTTTTGTGCACCTGGTCGAGAGCGCCGGCGGCGACCTGCTCAACTACACGGTGGAGGGCTTCTGCCACGGCGGCGCCCTGTTCGGCAACCTCGCCAGGCTGAGCAAGGAAGGTATTCCGGTCATCTCCATCCTGCACGGCTCCTCCACCGCCGGCGGCGCCTACATGCCGGGCCTCTCCGACTACGTGATCGCGGTGAAGGGCAACGGCCGCGCCTTCCTGGCCGGGCCGCCCCTGCTCAGGGCCGCCACCGGGGAGATCGCCACCGAGGAGGAACTGGGCGGCGCCCAGATGCACGCCACGGTCTCGGGCCTTGCGGAATACCTGGCCGAAAACGACGGCCAGGCGGTGCAGATGTGCCGCGAGTTGCTGCACCGCCTGCAGTGGAACAAGGACTGCGCCGTGCCCAACCGGCGCTCCTACAGCGAGCCACTCTACGCTGCGGACGAACTCGCCGGGGTGATTCCCTGCGACTACAGAAACCCCTACGACATGCGCGAGCTGGTGGCCCGGGTGGTGGACGGCTCCGACTTCATGGACTTCAAGCCCCGCTATGGCGCCGCCACGGTGTGCCTCCAGGCGGACATCGTCGGCCTGCCCTGCGGCATCATCGGCAACAACGGCCCCATCGACC
>CAYTDW010000133.1:0-6830 GCA_964436585.1 uncultured Halioglobus sp.
TCTCCTTCGCGACTTCCTTGATGAACAGGGCGAATTCCTCGTCCTCGACCTGTACGGACTCGCCCAGGATGGCGCAGTTCAGGGAATCGGCCTCCATGGTGAAGGGGATCGACTTCGCCACGATGGTGGGATGGCTGCGCAGCTTGCGACCGGTGCTGGCGGAACCGGTGAAGGTCACCACGTCCTGCTCACCCAGGTGATCGAGCAGGTCACCCGCACCGCCACAGACCAGTTGCACAGACCCCTCGGGGAGGAAGCCGCCGGCGATAATCTCCCGCACCATCGCCTGGGTGAGGTAGGCGCTGGCCGTCGCCGGCTTGACGATCACCGGCATGCCCGCGGCCAGGCTGGGGGCGATTTTCTCCAGCATGCCCCAGCAGGGAAAGTTGTAGGCATTGATATGCACGGCGACGCCGGGCTTGGGGCTGAGGATATGGCGCCCGAGAAAAGTCCCCTTCGCCGACAGCCGCTCTATCTCGCCCTCGACCATGATGACATCGTTGGGAAACTCCCGGGTGACCAGGCTGGCATAGCTGAACACAGTGCCGATTCCGCCCTCGATATCCACCCAGCCATCGGCGCGGGTGGCGCCGGTGCGCGCCGACAGGGTGTAAAAGTCTTCCTTTTTCGCCATCAGGTGTTTGCCCATGGCTTTCAATGCCGCTGCGCGATCGTGAAAAGTCAGGGCGCGCAGGGCCGGGCCGCCGACATCGCGGGCATGGCGCACCATTGCGGCGAAATCGATGCCCGCGCTGGAGACCTCGCACACGGGATCCCCTGTCACCGCATCAAAAACGGCCACACCTGGCCCGGTACCTTCCCGCCATTGTCCGGCAGCATAGCTCGGCAACTTCATCACCTGATCTCCGCGAATTCGATTTATCTGGATATTATGATACTAAATAAATACATTTGTAAACTTTACTGTAACACTTTATCGGCGCCGGCGAGGGGTGCCCAGCGCCGCATCCCGCAATTCATCATAGGACAGCTGGAGACACTCGGCATAAAATCCCGGGTCCGGCAGCATTTCGCGGCAGGCATTGATGGCGATCGAGATGCTGTCCCCCGTGCTCATGACCGCGTGGAACAGGCCCACGCTGTCCATGATAGGCCCGTAGCCAGCGCAGCCCACCAGCTCGGCGCCACGGAGGTAGAGCCGGTCCCTGGAGCCGGCGACGTTGGTGATGACCGTGTTGACCGGCGCCGACACTCCCGACGAAAACATCAGCCCCGTACCCGCCCGCAACATGGCCAGGGACGCGATCTGGGGGGGAATCAGCTGGGCCAGGTCCAGCGGGGTCCTGGCGCCTATCGCCGTGGTATAGCCCTTGGATGAGAGCGCCTCCTCATGGACCCGCTGCAGACGCTGCAGGGGGTCCTGGATTTCACTGTGAATCGCCAGGCTCATGGCGGTGACCAGGTTGCCACCGGCCTCCCGCTCCTCCTCGCTGCGAAAGCTGACCGGAATCATCGCCATGGGGGAGAAGTCAGGCAGCTCGCCCTTGGCCTCGAGGTACTTGCGCAGGGCGCCGGCCACCACCGTCACCATCACGTCGTTGAGGGTCACATCCCCGGCACTGGCCTTTATCGCCCTCACCTCGTCCAGCCTGAAAAAGCGCGCCTCCACCGCCCGGTGGGGTGATATGGGTCCGTTGAAGCGGGTACTGCGCCGCGCCCTTACCGGTTGCAGGCGGTGCTCCCGGAATCCCTCACGCAGCCGCGCAGGAATCGGCAGGATATCCTGCAGCGCGCGCCACCAGCGGGTGGGCGAGCGCAGGCGGTTGACAGCCGCCCGCCCGAGCAGGTCCAGCGAGCCCGGCCGGGGACGCGGCTGGTAGGCAGGCACCGCTGCCGCCTTCTCCGGTCGCGGTTGCCGGTCGTGCAGGGCGTATATCGCCGCCATCGCCGAGGCGCCGTCCACCGCCGCGTGGTGCATCTTGAAAAAAATTGCAAAGCTGCCGGCCGGCAGGAAGTCGATGTTGTCCAGCCCCTCGATGACATAGGCCTCCCACAGCGGCCGGGAGCGGTCGAGTATCCGCGCCTGCAGGCGCGCCACCTGGATACACAACTGGCGCCAGTCGCCGGGTTGGGGCAGGGCGATATGGCGCACGTGAAACTCCATATCCAGCTGCTGCGCATCGAGCCAGAACGGGTGATCCAGACCCAGCGGCACTTTGCCCAGGGTCTGGTAAAAAACCGGGGCGTTGTGCGCCCGCTGCCGGAACGTACTGAGGATGTGCTTGAACCGCACCGGACCACGGCTGGACTTTGGAGGTCGGTACAACATCAGCAGGCCGATATGCATCGGGGCGGCGGTCGCCTCCTGGGTGAGGAATAGCGCATCCAGCCCGGTAAGTTGCTGCAGGGGATGAGCGGGCATAACCATGACCTCCGTGTTGCGGGTATCACTGTCGGCCGGCGCTGGAGCCCGGACCCTGTCTATTGTGATACATAATATACACAATTATTAATTTTTTATGTAATACTTTAGAAGGATCTCCCGCGGGCGATTTACAAGCCCGCCGGGACGCACAATACTGGGACTGGAATTGGCCGGGGTCGCGCCGGGGATTCCGCCATACCAGGACAACAGCAGGTGACTTTCATGAACGCAACAGTCGTACGGTACCAGTTGGAGGGTTCGATCGGCATCGTCCGCATCGACAACCCCCCGGTTAATGCGCTGTTCCACGCCGTGCGGGCCGGGATGATGGCGGCCCTGGACCAGGCCAGGGCTGACGGCAGCCAACTGGTCCTCCTGCTCTGTGCGGGACGCACTTTTTTTGCCGGGGCGGATATTGCCGAATTCGGCAAGCCCCCCGCGGAGCCGGGCCTGCCGGCCGTGGTCGCCGCTATCGAGCATTTCCCGAAACCCGTACTCGCCGCACTGCACGGCACCGCCCTGGGCGGCGGCCTGGAAGTCGCCCTGGCCGCCCACTACCGCTGCGCGCTGCCCGGCACCCGGTTGGGCCTGCCCGAGGTCAAGCTGGGCCTGCTGCCGGGCGCCGGGGGCACCCAGCGCCTGCCGCGCCTGGTGGGAGTGGCAACGGCCCTGGACATGATGACCGGCGGCGAACCGGTGTCCGCAGCCCGGGCCCTGGAGCTGGGACTCGTCGACCACCTGCTGCAGGGCGATGAGGTTCAAAGCGCCGCCCTGGGTTACGCGCACCAGCTGTTGGCCGATGGGGCTGGCGTGCGGCCCACCGGCGCGCGCATTGTGCCCGCCCCACCGAGCGCGGATTTCTTCGACCAATACCGCGCGTCCATTGCCCGTAAATCCCGCGGCCTGATTGCCCCGGGCTATATTGTCGAGCTGGTGGAATTCGCCTGCCTGCACACTGTCGAACAGGGCCAGGCCCTGGAGCGGGAGCGCTTCATCGAATGCCGCAACTCGCCCCAGTCGGCCGCCCTGAGGCATGTGTTCTTTGCCGAGCGCGCCTGCGCCAAACTGACCAATATTCCCGCGGATACGAAGGCGCTTCCCGTCAAAACCGTGGCGGTCATCGGTGCCGGCACCATGGGCGGCGGTATCGCCATGTGTTTCGCCAACGCAGGCATACCGGTAACCCTGGTGGAAACCAGCCGCGACAACCTCGACCGGGGCCTGGGGGTCGTGCGCAGGAACTACGAAACCTCTGTCAAACGCGGCCGTTACACCCAGCGGCAGGTCGATGAAATCCTCGCCAACATCACCGGCACCACCGACTACGCCGATATCGCCGGGGCCGACCTGGTGATCGAGGCGGTATTCGAGAATATGGCGGTCAAGCAGGAGGTGTTTCGCACCCTGGACGCCAGCTGCAAGGCTGACTGCATCCTGGCGACCAACACGTCCTACCTGGACGTGAATGCCATTGCCGCGGTGACAAGCCGCCCGGAGCGGGTGGTGGGCGCGCACTTCTTCAGTCCCGCCAACGTGATGAAGCTGCTGGAAGTGGTGCGCGCGCAAAAGACCGCACCGGAGGTTCTGCTGACGTTTATGCAACTGGCAAAAGCCATCAGCAAGATCGCCGTGGCAGTGGGGGTCTGTCACGGCTTTGTCGGCAACCGCATGCTCAAGGGCTATGCCCGCCAGGCCCAACTGCTGTTGCTGGAGGGCGCGAGCCCGCAGCAGGTCGACGGCGCCATGGAGGCCTGGGGCATGGCCATGGGGCCCCTGGCCGTGGGCGACCTGGCAGGGCTGGATATTGGCTACCGCTCGCGCCGCGACCAGGGCATTGCGAGCCGCTCCGCAAAGGAGTCAGCCCTGGCGGACATCCTGGTGGAAATGGAGCGCCTGGGGCAGAAATCCGCGGCCGGCTACTACCGCTACGACCCCCAAACCCGCAGCCGCCAGCCGGACCCGGAAGTCGCCGCGCTGATAGCCGACATTGCGGCGCAATGGCAAGTACCCAGGCGCGTCATCGACGATGAAGAGATTGTCGACCGGCTCACCCTTGCCCTGATCAACGAGGGCGCCGCCATCCTGGCCGAGGGCATCGCCGCGCGTCCCGGTGACGTGGATATCGTCTACCTCAATGGCTACGGCTTCCCGCAATGGCGCGGCGGCCCGATGTTCTACGCGGACAGCCTCGGGCTGGCGACCGTTGTCGCCAAACTGCAGGCGTTGCGGGAACTCACTGCCGATCCCTGCTGGGAACCCGCGGCACTGCTGGTGCAACTGGCGCAGGAGGGACGGACGCTGGCGTCACTCCAGCAGTGAGGATTACTGCTGGCGTTTGTCGACCACGCGCCGGGCCTTGCCCTCCGACCGCGGGATAGCGCCGTTGGGGTGCACCTTGATACTGGCCGAGACACCGATATAGGACTTGATCTTGTGGCGCAGGGCCTTTTCGGCGTCAGCTGACCGGGCCGGGTCGGCGCCGCCGCTCAACTCGACATTAACCTCGATGGCGTCGAGGTGACCCTCTTTCCTCAGCTCGATGAAGTAGTGGGGAGAGAGCTCGGGGATGGCCAGAATCTGCTCCTCGATCTGGGTCGGAAACACATTCACGCCGCGGATGATCAGCATGTCATCGCTGCGCCCGGTGATCCTGTCCATGCGGCGCATGGTGCGGACGCTGCCCGGCAACAGGCGGGTGAGGTCCCGCGTGCGGTAGCGTATGACCGGCATGGCCTGCTTGGTGAGGCTGGTAAACACCAGTTCGCCCTCCTGCCCGTCCGGTAGTACCCGGCCGGTTTCCGGATCGACAATCTCAGGGTAGAAATGATCCTCCCAGATGGTGGGGCCGTCCTTGCTCTGCACACACTCCTGGGCCACCCCGGGTCCCATCACTTCCGACAGGCCGTAGATATCCACCGCGTCGATGTGCAGGCGCTGTTCGATTTCCCTGCGCATGGCATCGGTCCAGGGTTCCGCGCCGAAGATGCCAACCCGCAACGCGAGCTTGCTGGTATCGACCCCCTGCCGGTCCATCTCATCGGCGATGTTAAGCATGTAGGACGGCGTAACCATGATGATATCCGGGTCGAAATCGCGGATGAGCTGCACCTGTTTCTCGGTCTGCCCGCCGGACATGGGGATGACGGCGCAGCCGAGTTTCTCCGCGCCGTAATGGGCGCCGAGGCCACCGGTAAACAGGCCGTAGCCATAGGAGACATGCACCTTGTCGGCGGCGACGCCACCGGCCGCGCGGATGGAGCGGGCCACCACCTCGGACCAGGTCTCGATATCCCCTTTGGTATAGCCTACTACGGTTGGCTTACCCGTGGTGCCGCTGGAAGCGTGCACCCGCACGACCTGATCCATGGGAACGGCAAACATGCCGAAGGGGTAGTTATCGCGCAGGTCGCCCTTGCTGGTGAACGGAAAACGGCCGAGGTCCTCGAGGCACGCCAGGTCATCCGGATGCACCCCGTGGGCGTCGAAGCTGGCCCGGTAGAACGGGCTGTTGCGGTAGGCGTGCTGCAAACTGGCGCGCAGGCGCTGCAGCTGCAGGTTGCGCAGCTCATCCAGGCTCGCGGTTTCAATCGGGTGCAGGGGTTCCAGGCAGGGGGCTTTACTCATACTCCCTCCAATCAGTGTGCTTTTATGGTGTAAGGGTCAGCGAATATAATACGGCAGTTTGATATAAATCAACATTTATGTATCACTTTTGACGGCGCCGATGCCGCCTTCTCGCGCCCGGGACATGGCGGGTAGGTAAAGCGCGGACAATCGAAGTACTATTGTAGTCGAGGCAGAGGCCCTGCCCCCATTCGATTACAAGGGACCCTGAATGTGCCACATCCCGCCGTTGTAAAACGCCTGCTGGCGGACTTCTCCAGCCGCCAGCCCATCCGGACCACGTCCCTGATCATCACCCTGTTCGGGGACGTGGTATCCCAGCACGGCGGCAGCCTGTGGCTGAGCAGCCTGGTCGAGGCCCTGCAGCCCTTCGGCATCAGCGATCGCCTTGTCAGAACCTCCGTTTTTCGCCTGGTGAAAGAAGGCTGGCTGGAGGCGGAACGGGTTGGCAGGCGCAGCTACTACCGTTTCACCACTTACGGCAACCAGGAATACGAGCGCGCGACGCGGCACATCTACGCCCTGGAATCCCGGCGCTGGAATGGTCGCTGGCAGCTACTGGTCCCGCTGGATATTCCCGAGAAGAAGCGCGAGCCGTTCAGGCGCAGCCTCCACTGGCAGGGATTCAGGGCCATCTCCGCGGGCACCTTCGCCAGGCCCGGCGACGGCGGCAGCGCCCTGCTCCAGACCATGCAGGAATTCGATGCCACCGACAAGGTACTGCTTTTCGAGGCGGACAGCTCGGAGCTCTCGTCCAAGCAGCTGCTGCGCAAGCTGGTACACGAGTGCTGGCAGCTGCGCGACGTGGCGGGCGGCTACC
>CAYTDW010000134.1:0-6773 GCA_964436585.1 uncultured Halioglobus sp.
CCAGGGTTGCGGGGATGGCATCATCGGGGAACCACGCCAGCGCCTGCTCGGGAAATTCGCCGTCGGCGATGGCGGGCAGGTTCATGCGCTCGGTCCAGCGATACACGTTGGGCGCGCGATTCTTCATCAGCGAGGACGGCACGGGGTCCCGGGCGAGGTGGGCGAACAGCGGCGCCATGAAACCGAAGTCGGCGATGCTGGGCAGGCCGCCGAGCAGGTAGGGGTAGTGCTGGAAGTGAATATCGAGGACATCCAGCAACTCCTCGAAGGAGGCCTCGAACGCGGCTGTCGTCTCCGCGCTGACCCCCAGGTTCGGCAGGAAGCCGTTGAAGTAGTCCATCAGGCCGGCCCCCGCCGCCAGCCGCTCCGCCCGGTCGGCACCATGGTGCGCCGCCCGGCCGAATTCCGCCTGCAGGAAGTGCTCCTGCTGGGCGCGGTAACTCCAGCGGTAGTGCATGGCTATGGTCAACATACCCTCCGAACCAAAGCCGCCCAGTAAGCTGGCGACCACCCGCTGCACCGGGGTGGCCGGCACCATCGGCCGCTCGGGAAAGCGGTGCTCCAGTTCCTCGATGATGACCGTGCTGTCCTGGATAAATTTGCCATCGGTGGTCTCCAGGACAGGTACCACGAAATGTCGCACCGCGGGCAGCACCGCCGCCCCAAAGCGCGGATGGGGCGGCAGCAACTCGCGGAAGGGCAGACCTTTCTTGATCAGGTAGGAGCGCACCTTGCCGCTGTAAAGGGAATGGGGCGTGCTCCACAGTGTCAGTGGATTCCCCGTATCGACGTGATAATCAGTTGTCATGGGCCGGTTACTCTACTCGTAGTACACCCGGGGGTTGCCAGGTCCCGTCCAGTATGGAAGGCGCTTCTGCGTTTGGCCAGTACAGGCGCAGGGTCAGGGCAAAGGGCCCGCTCGGCGCCGGCAGCCAGTTGGCTTCATTTTCCGCGCCGGGCGATTCATGCTGGAAATACAGGGTCAGGGAGCCATCGCTGTTGTAGACCAGTTGATCCCGCGGGCTCACGGTCAGCTTGTTGAGCGGGTTGGGGTAGAACCACAGGCCGTCATCCTCGGTGTACATGGTGATCGACCAGAACGCCAGGGGGTTGACCGGCGGCATCGCATCTTTGGCAAAGGTCAGGGTGTACCTGTGGGCGCCGTCGAGACTGCGCCCCTCGCTGTCCAGCGAGGTGGATGGATAGACCGAAACATGCGGCAGCTGGGACGGCCAGCCCGCGGCAGCCCAGGCGCCGCGCTCCAGGTAGTCGGTGCCGTAACGGCCGCCGACGGTGGTGACCCGCCAGCCGTTGACCTCCGCGCCCAGGCTGTCCCACCTGGCGACCATCTTCTCAAGCGCGATCTCGGGTACATCCTCGAGTGCCGCCAGCACAGCGGGGTCGGGCTCGAAAGGCTGGCCCGGTACGATACCCAAGCGCGCCATGCGCTCGAGCATGGGGGCATCCTGCGCCGGTGCCGGCGCGTCGCTGCCCAAAAGCCGGGCCAGCAGGTTGAAATAGCCGCTGGTGCCGAGTGCCAGGATCGCCTTCTGCGGGCCTTCCGTCATGCTGAAGCCGGGATCCGGGTCTACCGGAGGCGCTTTGAAGGTGTAGGGTTTGCCATGGGCGGACAGGGGCCTGACCTGGTACTGCGCCTGCAGTGCATGCACCCGGGCCAGGTCTTCCGGGTTGTTCAGCGCATAGGTGCGCCCCAGGATAACCATGTAGCGGGTCGGGAAGCTGATATGGGTCATGCCCTCAGGTACAACGCCCTCCCAGTCGGGGCCGGTGAACAGATAAGTCATGGCCCGCTCGCCGCTGGTGTTGGTGCCGACGCTATCCTTGACGATCATCCACTGGTCCACCAGTTCGAAGGTGAAGAAGCGATCCCTGATTTCCGGGTGCGTGAACACCTGGGGCTCGGAAAGGTCCAGCCAGGCCAACGAGTACAGGGTGTCCGCATTGGTAGCCGAGACACCGCGGTAGGTAGCCGGCGGGTAGCCGGGGACGTTGAAAAAAGTGCCGGTGGGTGCGCGCATTTTCTCGACGGCGGGCACGTTGCTCATCTGCACCCGGGTCACTTCGGTGGTGACCAGCGAGTAGCCATAGATGTAGGCCTCCACCGCGATGGCCTTGGCTTCCTCCGGGCTCAGGCCCGCCGCCAGGACCGGGGGCGCCCCCGCCAGGGCGAGGCAGAGCGCTGCGCCGATCACTGCGCGGAATAGCGAGTTTGTATGCTTCCCGATCATATTGAGTCCTCAATGTGTGACGCTGGCCAGAAGGCCGCCAAGCATAGATGATGGTGCCGGCAATTACTTTGCAATTCCGGCAGAGCTTTGAGAGTCTGTCATCCGTATGAATACAGTAGCTGCCAACCATTCGCTCACGATCAGCGCGGCCGGTGAGGCCCGCGTGGGCCCGCTGATGGCCCTGCCGCGGGTACTGGAGGAGGCGGGAGTTTCACCCCGTCTCGTCTTTCGTGAGGCTGGCATAGCGCCCGACCTGTTCGATAACCCCGACAACCGTATCGCCTACGAGACCCTGGTGGGCCTGTTGTCCGCCTGCGCGACCCGCAGCGGGCGTGACGATATCGGCCTGCTGGCGGGCGCGCGCTTCACCCTGCGGGATCTGGGCGCGCTGGGCGAGCTGATGCGCAACGCCGCAACGGTGGGCGAGGCCCTGCGCAACCTGCTGCTGCACCTTCACTTCTACGACCGGGGGGCGATTCCCGTCATGCTGCGGATGGAGTCGGAACAGGTATTCCTGGGCTACTCACTGCAGCATGCCGCCGTGTCCGGTACCGCCCAGTTACATGACGCCGCAATCGCCGTCGCGCAGCGAATGCTGCGGGAGTTGTGCGGGCCCGCCTGGCGGCCGGGATACGTGGCGTTTTGCCACAGTCGCCCGCGCCACACAGGCAGCTACCGCCGGGTGTTCGGCCCGGGCGTACATTTCGACGCCGGGCTGTCGGGCCTGTCCTTTGCGGCCTCCTGGCTGGAGCATCCCATCGCCGGCGCCGACCCGGGACGGTATGGCCAGCTCAATCGGGCACTCAGGGATGCCGCAGCGCACTGGCCCATGAGCGTGGCCGAGGAAGTGCAGTGCGTGCTGCACCAGTTGCTGCCACAGGGGACCTCCTCCTCGGCCGCCGTGGCACGGCTGTTCGGTATCAGCGAGCGGACCCTGCGCCAGAAGCTGCAAGCCGAAGGAGCCAGCATGCAGCGGCTGCTCGCCCAAACCCGGTTCGAACTCGCCCGCCACCTGCTGCTGAACACGCGCCAGCCAATGTCCCTGATCGCCGCGGCGCTGTGCTATGCCGATGCGGCGGTTTTTTCCAGGGCATTTCACGCCTGGGCCGGCATGGGTCCGAAGGCATGGCGAGCACGTCACAGAGATCACAGCGCTTGATCGGCTGCCCGGCCTTGGCTACAGTCACGCAGCGCCGGCCGCGCGGCAGGTCGCATGCCACGTCTCAATCAGCCAGGATTCAGCATGTATTACGCGATACTCTGTGAGGATGTCGAAAACAGCCTGCCCATGCGCCAGAGCGCCCGGCCGGCCCACCTGGCGCGACTGCAGGCACTGGCAGACCAGGGCCGCCTGCTGGCGGCGGGGCCGCACCCGGCACTGGACACCGCCGACCCCGGCGCAGCCGGCTTTACCGGCAGTCTTATCATCGCCGAGTTCGACAGCCTGGAGGGCGCCACCGCCTGGGCGGACTCGGACCCCTACGTCGCTGCCGGCGTGTTCCACCGCGTTATCGTCAAACCCTACAAGCTGGTGCTGCCCTGAGCTTAAACTCCGCCGCAAACCCGGTTACACTAGCGCCCTTCCTGCGGGCGCACGCTGCCCGTTATCAAGGGGACCCACATGAAGGAATCCATTTTGCGACTTGCACTGCCTTTTTTCCTCATCGCCGGGCTGCTCGCCGGCTCGGCCCAGGCCCAGGACGTCCGCTATATCAGCGATAAGCAGTTTGTTTCCCTGCGCAGCGGCGCGGGCAATGAAAACAGCGTGGTCCAGCGCGGCCTGCCCTCGGGTACGCGCCTGACAGTCACACGCCTGTCCGCGGATGGCGCCTGGGCGGAGGTCAGCCTGGATACCGGCGCCAGCGGCTGGATCGGCACCCAGTACCTGATGAACGAGGAGCCCGCCCGGGTGCGACTGGATGCCATGCTCAAGCAGGCGCAGCAGGCCGGCGGCCTCACCGCGGCGATAGAGGATGAACTCAAAGCCCTGCGGGCCGAGCGGGACCAGTTGCTGGTACAGGTCGAGGCCGAGGCGGCGCAATTGCAAACGGTGGCCGAAGAGCTGGCGCAGCTCAAGCAGCTCTCGGGCAATGCCCAGCAGCTGGATGAGGACAACCGCCGCCTGGTGGTGGACGCGGAGCAACTGCGCTCGCAGGTAGATATGCTGGAGGCCGAGGGCCAGCGCATGCGCGACAAGGTGGAAAGCGAGGAGTTTATCAACGGCGCCCTCGCGGTATTGCTGGGCGTTATCATCACCCTGGTCGTGCCGCGCCTGTGGCCCAAGCCGCGCCGGAGTTCCAGCTGGGCATAATTCCCGTCCGTCATTTGGCCCCGGCCATTACCAGGAGTACGAATCCGTGTTGAAGAACCTGCTCATTTGCTGTGCCCTCCTGCTGGCTCCCCTTGCGCTGGCGCAGGACTCCGCCCAGCCCAACCCCCAGGTGGTGATCAGGACCAGCGAGGGCGACATCACCCTGCGCCTGTTCCGCGACAAGGCCCCCCTCACCGTGGACAACTTTCTCGCCTACGTCGATGCGGGCTTTTATAACGGCACGGTGTTTCACCGGGTCATCCCGGATTTCATGATTCAGGGCGGCGGTTTTCTCCCCGACATGACGGAGAAAGCCACCAACGAGCCAGTGGTGAATGAATCGAAGAATCGCCTGCACAACACCCGCGGCACCATCGCGATGGCCCGCACCAACGACCCGGATTCCGCCACCGCGCAATTCTTCATCAACCAGCGCAACAACCTGCAGCTGGACTGGGCGCCGGGGCGCGACGGTTATACGGTGTTCGGCGAGGTGATCCTCGGCATGGATATCGTCGACTTCATCACCACCGCACCCACCGGCAAAGCGGGGAGCTTCAGCGATGTGCCGCTGCAACCGATCCTGATCAAAGAGATCGCGCGCGCCGGGGCCCCATGATTGCGCTGAGCGTCAATCTCAACAAAATTGCGCTGATCCGAAACTCCCGGGATACCACCAACCCCAGCGTGACCGAACACGCCCGCATGTGCGTCGCGGCGGGCGCGGACGGCATCACCGTGCACCCGCGACCGGACCAGCGCCATATCCGCGCCAGCGACTGCTTCGAGCTGGCCGCAATGCTCACGGTGGAATTCAATATCGAGGGCAACCCCGTGGCCGGACCCCGCCGCAGCGATCGCGCCGGTGTCGGCGATTACCCGGGGTTCATGCAACTGGTAAAGGACATCCGACCCGCCCAGTGCACCCTGGTGCCGGACGGCGATAACCAACTCACCTCAGATCACGGCTTCGACCTGAAGCGCGACGGCGAGCAGGTGGCGCCACTGGTGGCGGAACTCAAGGCCCTGGGCATCCGCACCAGCCTGTTCATGGACCCCGACCCGGAGCAGATCCGCCTGGCGGCGCAGCTGGGGGCCGATCGCATCGAACTCTACACCGAGAGCTACGCCCGGGCGTACCGGGACCAGGCAGACCTGGAGGCCGTTTTCCGCCGCTTTGTCGTCGCCGCGGAGACAGCGGCGGAGGCGGGACTGGGCCTGAACGCCGGCCACGACCTCGACCTGGACAACCTGCCCCGCTTCGCCACCGTGCCGGGCCTGCTGGAGGTGTCCATCGGCCATGCCCTGACCGTGGATGCGATTCGCATGGGCCTTGCCAACGCGGTGTCCGCCTACCAGCGGGCCCTGGGTAAGTAACGCCGCTGCACTGAACCGCCAGCGCGGCCGGCAGCCTGGCGGACTCAGGATTGATCTACCGCCGCGAGCCGCTCACGCAGGCTGTCGGGAATGCGCGATGGCCTTTTGGATGGCGTATCGAGGTGCACCAGCACAGCCTTGCCCCGAACCGTCAACTTGCCGCCCTGTAACATCTCGCAGCACACCGTGAGGGAGCTGTTGCCTGCGGTCGCGTCCGTAACCGTGGCGATCACGTCGGTGCCATAGAACGTCTCCGCGATGAAATCGATCTGCAGCGACGCCAGTACCCAGTTAACGGCAGACGCGGCGGTCTGGTTGCCCAGGGATTCCAGGAACGTGATTCGCGCCACCTCGAACCAGGCGGCAATGGCGGCGTTGTTGATATGGCCGAGGGCGTCGGTCTCGTAGAACCGGGGGGTGATGGTCAGTGAGTGTTTGGGCAATGCGCTATCCTTATCAACGGGCGGGTATTCCTGGCGCCTGCGGCGGCGAACGTGAGGTTGCCAGCTATTGCGGCGCAGCGGCGGCCCGGGTCAACACCAGCTGGCCGCCCTCAACGGGAATGGTCGAGCCGGGATCGTACTCCATGCGCACTTCGCCGGTTTCCTCGCCGAGCCGGTACTGTACGTCATAGCCGATGGTGCGCTCGCTCACGTCCGTCACGGTGTTGCAGCGGCGCTCGGTGGTCTGGTAGGTATCGCTTGCCTGCATCTTGCCCTGGATCTGGTTGCCGGCGACACCGCCGACCACGCCTCCGGCAACCTTGGCTCCCGTATTCTTGCCACCGCCGCCGATCGCATCGCCGACCACGGCGCCCGCCACGGCGCCCAGTAGAC
>CAYTDW010000135.1:0-6732 GCA_964436585.1 uncultured Halioglobus sp.
CCCCGGCTTCGGCTCGGTGGCCAAATACGTCGCCATTTCTACCCGCGAAGCCGCCATGGACGTGGCCTCCATGTGCGAAACCTCCACCAAGGTATTCATCCTGGAGGTCATGGGGCGGCATGCGGGCTGGATCGCCGCCGCCGCGGCACTGGCGGCCGAACAGGAAGGCGATGCGCCGCATATCATCCTGTTCCCGGAAATCGCCTTTGACAGGGATAAATTCCTGGCCCGGGTGCAGCGCACAGTCAAACAGCGCGGCTACTGCGTCATCGTAGCCTCCGAGGGCACCCAGTACGCCGACGGCCGCTTCCTGGCCGAGTCAGGGCTGAAGGACGCCTTCGGCCACAGCCAACTGGGGGGCCTGGCCCCCTTCCTGGCGGCGCTGGTCAAGGACGAGTTGGGCTACAAATACCACTGGGCAGTGGCGGACTACCTGCAGCGCTCCGCCCGCCATATCGCCTCCCGGACCGATGTGGACCAGGCCTACGCCCTGGGCGAGGCAGCGGTGGAATTTGCCCTGCGCGGCGACAACGCGGTGATGCCCTGCATCGTGCGCGGCAAGGGCAGGCGCTACCGCTGGTCCATCGGCGAGGCGCGGTTGGAGGATGTTGCCAACCGGGAAAAGAAAATGCCGCGCAATTTCATTTCCCGGGACGGCTTCGGTGTCACCGCCCAGGGCCTGGCATACCTCTCACCCCTGATCGTCGGCGAGGCCTACCCGGAGTACCGCAACGGCATGCCGATCTACGTCCGGCTGAAAAATACCCCGGTGCCCCGGAAGCTCAAAACGCGCTTCAAGATTTAGCGCCGCCGGGCGGCAATATTTGCCACAATCGGCCATGATTTCGCTGCGGCCACCCTGTACAATGCGCGCCTCCATAGCAATCCTACCGGAAGGCATTCCCCATGTATAAGAACAGTCAATTCAACCGCTGGCGCCGCCACCCCTGGCACGGCCTGCACGCCCGTACCGACGACGCCAGGGAGGATATCGTCCAGGTGTATATCGAGATGACACCGGACGATGTCGTCAAGTACGAACTGGACAAAGCCTCCGGCTTCCTCATGGTCGACCGCCCCCAGCGCACGACCTCCAGCCCACCTGCGCTGTATGGCTTCATCCCTCGCACCTACTGCGCCGAAGAGGTGGCCAAGCGCTGCCCCCACGCCGAGGTGGCCGATGGCGACCCGCTGGACATCTGCGTGTTTTCCGAGCGCCATATCACCCGGGCCGATATCATCCTGAAGGCGCGCGTGGTGGGTGGCATCCAGATGATCGACGGCGGTGAAGCCGACGACAAGATTGTGGCCGTGCTGGCCGGGGACAACATCTGGGGCGACGTGCACGATATCGCCGACCTGCCACCGATCAAGACCGAACGCCTGCAACACTATTTCTCCACCTACAAGCTGATTCCAGGCAAGGAGAGCAAGGTAAAGGTCGACTTCGTGTACGGCCGCGAGGAGGCGCTGAAGGTGATTGCCGCCGCGGAGCAGGATTACCAGAACCACTACGGGCACCTGCACACCCAGTCCAAAAGCTGACCAACTGCCTGTGAACACCGGCTGCCCGGCCCCGGCCGGCAGCCGGCGTCAGGCCGGCTCCTGCGCCGAGCACCACCCTGCCGCAACACTCACGTAGGTCCCCATAATCAAGGGCAACTGCGCCCTGATCTCCTCCGCCAGCAACAGTGCCTCCTCACCCGCCGGGCAATCCTCCCAGCAGGCCAGCAGCAGGCTTTCACTGAGCAGGGGCTCGCAGCCGGTCGCCAGCGGTGCATAACTCAGGTGCCAGCGCTCGGGCGCCACCCCGCCCCGGTCCGCGCTGTAGGGTCGATAGAAGCCCCGGGACTCGCCCGCCGCCATGCGCTCATCCAGCCACCGGTGCAGGGGATCGAACAGGCCCCCCGCGGCCACCTCCGCCGGCGACAGCTCCAGCTGGTAGCCAGGGGGGAGCGCCGCGCGGTCATAGACATCGAGGTCAGTGCCCCAGTGATGGCGCGAGGTTCCGGGTATGGCCGAAAAGCGCAGTATGGCGCGCACTTTTTCCGGGCCCGCCAGGGCGCTGATGTCGACGTCCCGGCCCGCGTCGTCGTGGACCTTGCGCAGCCCGCTGGCCTTGCCATTCCAGATGAGTAACTGGCGACTGTAGGAGCGGAAGCTGCTGGCGATGGCCAGGTCAAAGCCGGCGCTGCGGGCGTCCTGCTGCAGTTGCGCGAAGGCGACGGCCGCCGCCGCCTGCAAACGGTGCCCGCACGGCAACTCCACCAGGTGGGTTTCCTCCCGACCGGTCAGCTGGCGTGGGTTGAGCTGTGGCGCCAAAAGGTAGTCACTCCGCGAGTTCAGGGGCAGGGCCGGCGCACCGCGCTGGCAGGCGCCATCCTAACGTGGACCCGGTGACAGCAACAAGGCAGAGACATCAGCCGCGGCCGGGTGGATCGACCGAGAAAGGCAGCGCGCGGGCCAGGTTGATGCCGGCGGTGCTTATATCGGCACCCCAGGCGAGCACTTCAACCCCCGCTGCCCTGGCCTCAGCCAGTGCATCGCGGTAGGCCGGGTCGATGTCCCCGGCCGCGCTTACGGCGTTGATGCCGGTGTGGAACGCACAGAAAATCAGCAGGGACCGGACATCCCGCGCCAGTACGGCCTGCAGTTCGAGCAGGTGCTTGCGACCGCGCTCACTGACGGCATCGGGAAATGCGCCCTGCCCCTCGCCACGGCACAGGGTCACCGCCTTGACCTCTACCATGACCCGGCCCGCCGCACCCTGCAGTACCAGGTCCGCCCGGCTGCCGCGGCCATATTTCACCTCGGCGCTGATTTGCGGGTAGCCTTCAAAGCCGGGAATCCGGGCCGCCGCAAACGCCTCCCGCACCACCTGGTTGGCCCTGGCCGAGTGAATGCAGGCGAGCCCGCGGGCAGTCTGGGTCAGTTCCCAGGTATGGGGATACTTGCGGGTTGTGACCGCGCTACGGGATAACCACACCCGGGAGCCGGGCTCGGCGCAACCGGTCATGGCGCCGGTATTGGGGCAGTGCGAGGTGATCACATCGCCGCCGGGCATTTCAACGTCCGCCAGAAAGCGCTTGTAGCGCCGCAGCAGGCGGCCCTGCACCAACCCTTCAAATTGCATGACCCTGACGGCACCCCGCACAGTACAGTACCAATGCGCCATTCTAGCAAACCATTCCAGCAACCCATTCCAGCAACCCATTCCAGCAAACCGGGGAGCGCTGCCCGGCGGGGAAAATCTCGGAGGAAAAAGTGGAACCGGCTGCGGTTATCTGGTAATTTCTCGGCCCTCGTATTTGGGCCGCCCCTGGAAATGGCAGCCAGGTACCCCGTCAATTGTCCTGTTATCTTTGCCGTATGGGAACATAACCATGCCTAAAGCCACCAAAAAAGCAGCCTCCTCCAAAGCAGGTTCCAGCAAAGCAGGTTCCACCAAAGCGAATGCCAGCAAAGCAACTGCTGGCAAAGCTGCGACGACGAAAGCGGTTGCTTCCAAAGCCGGCGCCGCCAAGGCAGCGCCTGCAAAGGCACCCGCAAAAAAAGCAGCACCGGCCAAACCAGCCCCCGCCAGGGCAGCCGCGAAAAAAGCGGCACCGGCCAAACCAGCCCCCGCCAGGGCAGCCGCAAAAAAGGCAGCACCGGGCAAACCAGCCGCTGCAAGGGAAACCGCCGCCATAGCAGCTCCCGTTCGCACATCGACTACGGAATTCAAGAACTTCGTGCCCTACCAGACCAGGCACGGCGAAGTGTATATGAATGAACCGCAGCGGGAACACTTCAAGGCCATTCTGCTGAACTGGAAAGCGGAGTTGATGCAGGAAGTCGATCGCACCGTAAACCACATGAAGGACGAAGCCGCCAACTTCCCGGATCCCGCAGACCGCGCCACCCAGGAAGAGGAATTCAGCCTGGAGCTGCGCACCCGGGATCGCGAGCGCAAGCTGATCAAGAAGATCGATTCGACCGTGGAGCGGATCGAGCAGGATGACTACGGTTACTGCGATGCCTGCGGCGTGGAAATTGGCATCCAGCGCCTGGAAGCGCGGCCTACTGCCAGCCTCTGCATCGACTGCAAGACCCTGGCCGAAATCAAGGAAAAGCAGGAACTGGGCTAACCCCGGCAGAGTGATCGCCACTACCGAGTCTGCCTATCGGGGGCGCTTCGCTCCCTCCCCTACCGGCCCGCTGCACCAGGGCTCACTGCTGGCCGCCCTGGCGAGCTTTCTCGATGCCCGTCATAATGGCGGCAGCTGGCTGGTGCGCATGGAAGACCTGGATCCTCCCCGCGAAGAGGCAGGAGCGGCCCGACGTATCCTCGACAGCCTGCACCACCATGGCCTGCACTGGGACGGGGATGTCCTGTTGCAGAGCCGCCGCGGCGCTGCCTACGCCGCCGCCCTGGAGCGACTGGCCGCTGGCGGCCACCTGTTTTCCTGCGACTGCACCCGCGCCCTGCTGGGCCCCGATGGGGCCTGCTGTGGCCGCTGCCGCGAGCGCCAGGGGCAGCTTGTCGGTCCCACCTCTTCCAGGGTCGCCGTACCCCCGGACAGCCATATCGAATTCACCGACCAGATCCAGGGTGTGGTCTGCACTGCCCTGGGCGCCGCAACCGCTGATTTTGTGGTGCAACGCAAAGATGGTCTATACGCCTACCAACTGGCCGTCGTGGTGGATGACGCCTGGCAGGGCATCAGCCACGTTGTGCGCGGCTCTGACCTGCTGGACTCAACTGCGCGCCAGATTTTTTTGCAGCAGCTGTTGGGCCACCCCACCCCTCGCTACAGCCATATACCCGTGATCGCCGACGGATCCGGACAGAAACTCAGCAAGCAAAACCACGCTCCCGCACTGGATGACCACATCGCCCCCGCCAATCTGCGCGCCGCGCTGCGATTCCTGTACCAGCAGGAGCCCCCGCCGGCAGTGGCGACAACCGGGGAGATTCTCACCTTCGCGACCCGCTGCTGGACGCCCGGGAATATTCCTGCGATCCTGGCCATCAGCGCCACCGCGCACTGAGCTTTACCCTCCCGCAGCGCTTCAGTAGTATCGGTTGCCTCAGCCGGCCACAGGAACGCGAGCCCCATGTACATCAACCGAGCGCTGCTATTGGCGGTAGGCGTGTTCATTATCTTCTCCCCTGCAGTCGAACAGTGGGTGTTCCATGCCAGCACCGCCTGGTATCGACCCTACCAATTGTGGCTGCTGATTATCATGGCCACCTACTGGAACCAGCGTTCGAGATACCCGGATGAGCTTTAGTCTCGCCCAGATTCTTGTTTTCATCATCATTTACCTGTCCGGCCTGTTTGGCGTCGCCTATCTGGCCGACCGCGGCATCATTCCCGAACGGGTCAGCCGTCACCCGGCTACCTATGTGCTGTCGCTGGGGGTTTTTGCCGGTGCCATGGCGACCAACGGGGTCATCGAACTCGCCTACCGCTACGGCTACAGCTTCCTGTTGTACTACGGCGGCGTGGTTTTCATGTTTGCGTTCGCCGCGCTGTTGCTGCTGCCCCTGTTGCGCCTGTGCCGGGTATACCAGTTGTCGTCCCTGGCGGACGTGCTGACTTTTCGCTTTCGCAGCCCCTGGGTAGGAGCGACCATCACCATCGCCATGTGCATTACCCTGCTGCCCCTGCTGGCACTGCAGATCCAGGCCGTCGCCGACAGTATCCAGATCATGGCGGGGGGCGCGGATGCCCTGACCTCGCGGGAAAAGAGACCGGACGGGCTGGCCCTGCTCTTCTGCATCATCATCACGGTGTTTTCGATCCTGTTCGGCACCCGCCACGTGTCATCGCAGCAACGCAATACCGGGCTGGTCACGGCGATCGCCTTTGAGTCCCTGGTCAAGCTCGCAGCCCTGTTTATCCTGTTGTTGGCGGCGGTATACGGGGTGTTCGGCAGTATCGATGGAATCGAGCACTGGCTGCAGCAGAATCCGCAGGTGGGAGACGTTCTCGCCCACTCCATGCACGACAACACGGCCCGCTCCCTGCTGGTGGTTTTCTTCGCCGGCGCAGTCTGCATGCCGCATATTTTCCACATGACATTTGCCGAGAATACCGACAGCCGCGACCTGCACATCGCCACCTGGGGCCTGCCCCTGTACCTGCTGCTGTTAAGCCTGCCGATTCTGCCGGTTACCTGGGCAGGCATCAAACTGGGCCACCAGCTGCCGATCGACTACAGCGGGCTGGCGATGGGCCTGGCATCACATTCCACCTTTATCAGCGCTGCGGCATTCGTGGCCGGGCTGTCGGCGGCCAGCGCAACCATCATCATCACCACCCTGGCCCTGGCCAATATGTGCCTCAACCACCTGATCCTGCCCACACGAGCGCTGCACATTGACCAGGAGCAGAACATCTACGTCCAGCTCAAGTGGTTGCGGCGACTGCTCATAAGCGCCCTGATCCTGGGTGGCTATGGCTTTTTCATGGGCATCAGCGGCACCCAGAGCCTTACCCAACTCGGACTGGTCGCTTTCTCGGGCACCCTGCAATTCCTGCCCGGCCTGGTCGCCACCCCCTACTGGCCACGCGCCAATCGCAAGGGCCTGATCGCGGGGCTTGCGGTGGGCCTTGGAATCTGGTTTTTTCTGATGCTGTTGCCGCTGGCCGGCGATGACCCTTTAGCGCTGACCAGCCTGGTGGCGGATAACATCCTCGGCGGCGGCGAAAAGTCGCGGTTGCAGGAAGAAGTAAGTGCGATTGT